>NZ_JBDYCV010000193.1:0-3221 GCF_040495915.1 Shigella sp. FJ200513
CGGTGGAGCTGCATGACAAGGTCATCGGGCATTATCTGAACATAAAACACTATCAGTAAGTTGGAGTCATTACCGCCATCAAAAACTATTTCACCATCGGTTGCAGCGGCATTACCTGCGAAAAGCGCAAGTAAGCCCACAATAGCTGTTTTTGTAACTTTATTCATTTATAACCTTATCCTTGTAACAAGTACATAATCATATTTAATGTGAATATATGTTCAACATCTTTAAAGATTATACAGGTAGAAATATTTCATTGAACATTAAATAGACTAAACTTTAAGATTATATGTATATGCAAATATTTTATGTTTTTATTATATTGATATGAATTTTCTATGTGTTAAAAAGAGTATAAATGCCTGACTTTGCTGCGCCAGGGGCCGAGTCAGAATACGAGGTGATTTATTAATAGAACAAGTTATATGTATATCTAAAATTAAATTGTTGAACATAACTCCTTTTGCTATTGGCGTTATGTTCAACCCAGTCAAATGTTATTTAATATAATGCGTGACTGTTGAATAAGTTAATTTAAAAATTTTGAGCAAATTTTTCATCTGGTTAGGTATTAATTAAACAAATAAAGTTACTGTGCAGCCATAAAAATGAAGCCGGGATAGCGGTGGAGACTTTAGCCGTGAGAAAACGTTCTGTCGCATCCTGCTTTCCTTCGCCAGTCACCAATAACAAAACCTCGCGGGCATTGAGAATATCCTTCAGGCCTAAGGTGATCCCACGAGTCACGGGGCGACCCGTGGTTTTTAACATCTCATGTTGCTGTGTTCTGGCATCAAGTTGACTGATATGGCAGGCCGGTTGTAGGCTTTCTCCCGGTTCGTTCAGCCCAAGATGACCGTTTTTCCCCAATCCGAGAACGCATAAATCCAGACCGCCTTTGCGCGCAATCAGGTTCGTTACCCGTTCGCACTCTGTCTCATTTATCTCTTCGGAGCGAAAGCTGATGAGCTGGTCTTCACGTAGCCCCAGCGGCTGCACGATATGCTGTTGTAGGAAAGTTTCGCAGGTGCCAGGCATCGTTAATGGCAGATCCACCCATTCGTCGAGCTTCACGAAGGTGAGCTGGCTGATATCAACCTGCTGCTGGTGGATTTTTTCTACCAGATAATGATACGTCAGTAATGGCGTGGCTCCGGTCGCCAGGCAAATCACGGCATCCGGTTTGCTACGGATCACAGCCAATAAATATTCGCTGGCTCGTTCACTTAACGCCGTATAGTTTTCAACTTGCTGAAGGGTTTGCACAGGATGAAATTCCTTAAGTAAAGAGGCACCGCCAGAAGCAGTGCCTCGTTCCATTTACAAAATGCCGAATGCGGAACAAACAATAGAGAGCACAAAAGTCACGCCGATTAACAGCACCGGATGCGCTTTTTTCACCCGCAGGAAGTAATACATCAGCAGGGTGTAGGCCATCGGTAAAATGTTCGGGAAGACTTTATCGAAGAAATCCTGTTGCAGCGCGACGCTGTGGGTACTGTCGATGGCAAACGATGTCACCACGTTAATATGCACATACGAAGCGATCAGCCCGCCGATTACCGTGATCCCGAGGATGGTTGCCGAGCGAGCAATCATCTGCGAGTTCTCTCGCACTTTATCGATCGCCTTCACGCCGACTGAATAACCGACGTGGGTCCAGCCGACGCGCAGGAAAAAGATAAGCAGGTAAACGGCGAAAAATAGAATCGGCCCCAGCAGGTTTCCCTGGCTGGCAAATGATGAGCAAATTCCCGCCATAATCGGCAACAAAGTAAACCAGAAAATCGCATCGCCAATCCCGGCGATTGGGCCAAACAGTGCCACTTTGAGGCCTTTAATGGTGTCGCGGTTTTCTCCTTTTTCTTCCATCGAAATTAATAACCCCATCAGGAATCCGACCAGATTCGGGTGGGTATTAATAAATTCGAGGTTATCTTTCATCGCCGCGCTTAAGCCCGGTTTGTCGTCCTTATAAATCTTTTTCAGGATCGGCAACATCGCCCAGGTAAAACCGCCCGCCTGCATCCTTTCGTAGTTAAAGCTCGCTTGCAGCAGCGACGAACGAAAGCCCAGACGGGTGATATCTTTTTTACTGATTTCAGATCCCATTGCTGTAGTCCTCTTCTTCATTTTTACTGGCAACGGGCTGCGGTTGCGCTTGCTGCCGGGATTTCGCATTGAAAAACTCATACACCGCAAAGCCTGCGCCCAGTACGGCAACCGGCAACAGGTTGCTGACCCGGATGTAGCAAACAAACAGGAAACCGGCGATCAGGTAAGGGATATATTGCGCTTTGAACATTACGCGCAGCAGCAAGCCAAAACCAACGGCAGGCAGAATACCGCCAGCCACTTCAAAGCCGTGGGTCAACCAGGCGGGCATCGCTTTCACCAGCGCCTGCATCGCCCCTTGTGCCAGGTAAGTACAGAGGAAAGCAATCACCGCATACGCTGAAGCGACGATGAGCATCGTTGTCCAGTTAAGCCGGGAAAACGCTGCCGTATCCGCCTCTTTCGCGCATTTATCGGCTTTGGTCATAAATAATGAGAAAGCGGAATAGAAGAACAGAATGACGTACTGCATTAACAAACTAAACGGCAGGCCAAGACCAATTGCTGTTTTGGCATCAACGCCCGTAGACCATGCAATGACGGTGGTCATCAGACCCGCCATAATCGGGTTGGGCGGCTGAACACCACCTGCAGGGGTTAATCCGGCGAAAGCCAACTCTGTCAGACCACCGGTAATTAAGCCAGTCTGAATATCACCGAGAATAGCGCCAGTTAGGGTACAAACGATTATCGGGCGGAATAAAAATAAGGCTTCCAGCCAAAAATCAATCCCCAGAACGAAAACTAACGCCGCTAGGGATAATCCCTGAAGTAGGGTTATTTCATGCATTTTTATTACCTCAAACCAATATTAAGGCGATTTTAGATTTAGTCAGGGATTTGTTCTTTTTGATCGCCAGGGACGTCCTGAATGAAAACATTCACGCCACGTTGTTTAATAAAACGTAAGTCCGCGAGATCCTGGTCATCGACATAAACTTTACTGCTGATTTGCTTTTTCCCTTCCGAGAAATGCATATTGCCGACGTTGACATCTTTCAGGTCAATGCCACCTTCTACCAATTTACGGGTAATGACTCCAACTTACTGATAGTGTTTTATGTTCAGATAATGCCCGATGACCTTGTCATGCAGCTCCACCG
>NZ_JBDYCV010000194.1:0-3107 GCF_040495915.1 Shigella sp. FJ200513
GGTAAAGGAGAGGCCCTGGAAATACCCCACAGCCCCGAAAAAGAGCCAGTCAGTTGCTTAACTGACTGGCATTACTCAAAGGGGGGGCTTTTTCTTTGAGCCAGGTTAATGTGGCCGCATTTAGGAGTACGATTTTGCCGTTAATCGTGCATACTGTGCGCTTTTTTGTGGGCCAAGGGACTAAGCACACATTTCATATTTCAACGAAAGACTAGTCTATGAGCACTGATAATAAGCAATCATTGCCCGCGATTACCCTCGCGGCGATTGGAGTTGTCTACGGCGATATTGGTACCAGCCCGTTATATACACTTCGTGAATGTTTGTCCGGCCAGTTTGGTTTTGGCGTTGAACGCGATGCCGTGTTTGGCTTTTTATCGCTGATCTTCTGGCTGCTAATCTTTGTGGTTTCCATTAAATATCTCACCTTCGTGATGCGGGCAGATAACGCCGGTGAGGGGGGGATCCTGACGTTGATGTCGCTTGCCGGGCGTAATACGTCGGCGCGAACCACATCAATGCTGGTGATTATGGGGCTAATCGGCGGCAGCTTTTTCTATGGTGAAGTCGTCATAACACCCGCTATTTCGGTGATGTCAGCCATTGAAGGTCTGGAAATCGTCGCCCCGCAGCTGGATACCTGGATAGTTCCCCTCTCAATTATCGTTCTCACTTTATTATTTATGATTCAAAAGCATGGCACGGCTATGGTCGGTAAGCTGTTTGCGCCGATCATGCTGACCTGGTTTTTGATTCTGGCAGGACTGGGGTTACGTAGCATTATTGCTAACCCGGAAGTGCTGCATGCGCTGAATCCGATGTGGGCGGTGCATTTCTTCCTTGAATACAAAACGGTTTCTTTTATTGCATTAGGGGCAGTGGTGCTGTCGATTACGGGGGGCGAGGTGCTGTATGCTGATATGGGGCACTTTGGTAAGTTCTCTATTCGCCTGGCGTGGTTCACCGTCGTATTACCTTCCTTGACCCTTAATTACTTCGGTCAGGGAGCGTTGTTGTTAAAGAACCCGGAAGCGATTAAGAACCCGTTCTTCCTGTTGGCACCGGACTGGGCGCTGATCCCACTGCTGATCATCGCCGCACTGGCGACGGTAATTGCCTCGCAGGCGGTTATCTCTGGCGTCTTCTCATTGACGCGTCAGGCGGTACGTCTGGGATATTTGTCGCCGATGCGCATTATTCACACCTCCGAAATGGAGTCAGGGCAAATCTATATTCCGTTTGTGAACTGGATGCTCTATGTCGCGGTCGTGATTGTGATTGTCAGCTTTGAGCACTCCAGCAACCTGGCGGCGGCGTACGGGATTGCGGTGACCGGAACCATGGTACTGACGTCTATTCTCTCGACTACCGTGGCACGTCAGAACTGGCACTGGAATAAGTATTTTGTTGCGCTGATCCTGATTGCTTTCCTTTGTGTCGATATTCCATTGTTCACCGCTAACCTCGATAAACTGCTCTCCGGCGGCTGGTTGCCATTGAGCCTCGGTACTGTGATGTTTATCGTGATGACCACCTGGAAGAGCGAGCGTTTCCGCTTGCTGCGGCGGATGCATGAACATGGTAACTCTCTGGAAGCGATGATTGCTTCGCTGGAGAAATCACCGCCTGTTCGCGTGCCCGGGACCGCGGTGTATATGTCGCGTGCAATCAACGTCATTCCCTTTGCGCTGATGCATAACCTTAAACATAACAAGGTATTGCATGAGCGGGTGATTCTGTTAACTCTGCGCACCGAAGACGCGCCATATGTCCATAACGTCCGTCGGGTACAGATTGAACAACTGTCGCCCACTTTCTGGCGCGTGGTGGCAAGTTATGGTTGGCGAGAAACGCCAAACGTGGAAGAAGTTTTCCACCGCTGCGGTCTGGAAGGATTAAGTTGCCGGATGATGGAAACCTCCTTCTTTATGTCGCATGAGTCGTTGATCCTCGGCAAACGCCCGTGGTATTTGCGTCTGCGCGGCAAGCTGTACTTGCTGCTGCAACGTAATGCGCTGCGTGCACCAGATCAATTTGAAATCCCGCCAAACAGGGTTATCGAACTGGGTACTCAGGTCGAAATCTAACGCCAGACGCCTCCTTTCTTCATAAGGGGGCGTTTTTGTTTTCATGGTTAATCACCATGTAAAACGTTTCGAGGTTGATCACATTTCCGTAACGTCACGATGGTTTTCCCAACTCAGTCAGGATTAAGCTGCGGATCAGCGAAACGTTTCGCTGATGGAGAAAAAAATGAAAAAAGGCACCGTTCTTAATTCTGATATTTCATCGGTGATCTCCCGTCTGGGACATACCGATACGCTGGTGGTGTGTGATGCTGGTTTACCCATCCCCAAAAGTACAACGCGTATCGATATGGCATTAACCCAAGGTGTACCTTCTTTTATGCAGGTGCTGGGCGTCGTCACAAATGAAATGCAGGTCGAGGCTGCCATTATCGCGGAAGAGATCAAACAACATAATCCGCAACTCCACGAAACGTTGCTCACTCACCTTGAGCAGCTGCAAAAACACCAGGGAAATACCATTGAAATTCGTTACACCACGCATGAACAATTCAAACAACAAACCGCAGAAAGTCAGGCGGTAATTCGCAGCGGAGAATGTTCTCCGTATGCGAATATCATTCTCTGTGCTGGCGTGACGTTCTGAGGCCGTCATGGAAGCATTACTTCAGCTTAAAGGCATCGATAAAGCCTTCCCGGGCGTAAAAGCCCTCTCGGGCGCAGCGTTAAATGTCTATCCGGGCCGTGTGATGGCGCTGGTGGGCGAAAACGGCGCGGGTAAATCCACCATGATGAAAGTGCTTACTGGTATCTATACTCGCGATGCCGGCACGCTTTTATGGCTGGGGAAAGAAACGACATTTACCGGGCCGAAATCTTCCCAGGAAGCCGGGATTGGGATTATCCATCAGGAACTGAACCTGATCCCGCAGTTGACCATTGCCGAAAACATTTTCCTCGGTCGTGAGTTTGTTAATCGCTTTGGCAAAATTGACTGGAAAACCAGGTAATGCTGCCAACTTACTGATTTAGTGTATGATGGTGATTTTAAGGTGCTTGCGTGGCTTCCATTTCCATCAG
>NZ_JBDYCV010000195.1:0-3100 GCF_040495915.1 Shigella sp. FJ200513
CGGGTCAACATAAGAGGATGAGTCCTTAATAAAACAGGTCCTCAGAGCATACATATTCTGCGGAGCGTGCGGCAACACCAGGACGAACAGGGGCAGTTTTCAATTTGCAGCCGTCAGGCTGCCGTGGTTCTAGGTAATTTGTAAGTAGCGTCTTGAGAATGTGATCGTAATCACGTTTAATAGGGCGACTTTTCCACGCCTGAAGATAACCATGATTGTTCGTCCACAACAACACTGGCTGCGCCGTATTTTTGTCTGGCACGGCTCAGTATTATCCAAGATATCCTCGCGCTTACTACTCAATTTTCTCTTTTCTATTGCTGTTATATTCATGCTGCCCTGGTACACGCATCTGGGCATCAAATTCACCCTCGCACCGTTCAGCATTCTCGGTGTCGCCATCGCCATTTTTCTTGGTTTTCGTAATAATGCCGGGTACGCCCGTTACGTTGAAGCGCGAAAACTTTGGGGGCAGTTGATGATTGCCTCACGGTCGTTACTGCGAGAGGTAAAAACGACATTGCCGGATTCGGCAAGTGTAAGGGAGTTTGCCAGGCTGCAAATCGCCTTCGCCCACTGTTTACGCATGACATTACGCAAACAGCCACAGGCGGAAGTGCTGGCTCATTATCTCAAGACTGGAGATCTTCAGCGTGTACTGGCTTCGAACTCTCCAGCTAACCGTATCTTGTTAATAATGGGAGAATGGTTGGCGGTTCAGCGCCGCAATGGACAGCTTTCAGATATCCTGTTTATTAGCCTCAACGATCGGCTTAATGATATTTCAGCGGTTCTGGCAGGCTGTGAGCGCATTGCCTACACGCCAATTCCCTTTGCCTACACCCTGATTTTGCATCGTACCGTTTATCTGTTTTGTATCATGCTGCCGTTCGCGCTGGTCGTGGACCTGCATTACATGACGCCTTTTATCTCTGTGCTGATTTCCTACACTTTTATTTCGCTGGATTGTCTGGCGGAAGAACTGGAAGATCCGTTCGGTACTGAAAACAATGATTTACCGCTGGATGCCATCTGCAACGCTATTGAAATTGACCTGTTACAGATGAACGATGAAGCAGAAATTCCAGCAAAAATTCTTCCCGATCGTCATTACCAGCTGACGTGATAATTACTCCGTACGGCGGGCAACAATAAACAGACGCGGAAATGCCAGCAGTATCTGTCCGTTCTCTTGCAGTGGATACTGCTCTTCCAGCATCTGATGGTAGCGCGTAAGAAAAAGCTGCTGTTCGCTCTCGGTCAGATCCTGTAACCACGGACGTAATCCAGTGGCGGTCACCCAATCGATAATCGCCTGGTGCGACGGCATCTGGTGATAGTAAGTGGTTCGCCAGATATCGACCTCACATCCGGCTTCGCTCAAAATATCGTAGTAAGCATGAACGCCAGCCAACGGCTCACGCCCGCGATCCGGGTAGTTTTGTTCCCAAGCAACTTCGCGCATGAGCACATGGGTCGGCTCCAGCCAGTTATCTGGCATCTGTACTGCCAGCACGCCCTGCGGATTAAGTAAAGAAACCAAGTGAGGAAACAATTCGTAGTGGTCGGGCAGCCATTGCAGTGAGGCATTAGCAAAAATCAGATCGAGTGCCTGTTCCGGTTGCCAGTTGCGGATGTCTGCTTCCACGAACTGGCAGTCTGGCAAAGCACTGCGCGCTTCAGCAATCATCGCCGGAGACGAGTCGATGCCTGTTATCCTGGCCGCAGGCCAACGTTGATGCAGCAGGGCGGTGCTGTTACCTGGGCCACAGCCAAGATCGGCAACATATTCGACATTCTCCAGCGGCACTCTGGCAAGCAGCTCCACCGCCGGACGCGATCGTTCAGCGGAAAAGTGCAGATATAAAGAGGGGTTCCAGTCAGACATTTTTTTTACTCCCGTCAGCGCGTTACCCCAATTGTAGCCTCACGGCATCAACCCATTGAACAGACGTTTTTTACGCGGCCCGGTCATTAAAGATTCCAGTTTCGCGACACAGGTTTTGTAGTGAGGCGTGGTTTTATGGAATGCCACTGTGTCTTCATCTTTATAGGCTTCGTAAATATAAAAGCGCGAATTCACTTCCGGGTCCTGTAAGACATCGAAGCGCAAATTACCTTCTTCCTGTACAGAGCCCAGGTGGTTCTGGCGAAAAACTTCGATAAACTCGTCAACCTTGTCTTCATGAACGTTAATTTCAACCAGTGTGACGTGCATAATTCTTCTCCTTAAATCCGCAGTTACTGTTTTTCACTCAGATAGAGTTCATATGCCCGATCAGCCGTTTCGTTATGGTGAACCACCGCCTGTACGGCTTTCATCATCGCCACCGGATGGTCAGACTGGAAAATATTACGCCCCATATCCACACCAGAAGCGCCCTGATCGATAGCCTGCCAGCACATTTCCAGCGTCTCGCGCTCCGGTAATTTTTTACCGCCAGCAATAACAATGGGTACCGGACATCCGGCAACAATCCGTTCAAAACCTTTTTCGACATAATAGGTTTTGATAATTTGCGCCCCCATTTCAGCGGCGATTCGAGTCGCGAGCGAGAAATAACGCTGATCGCGCACCATATCTTTGCCCACGCCAGTCACGGCCATGGTCGGCATTCCCACTTTCATTCCGGCATCGACCAGCTGAATAATATTTTTGATCGACTGATGTTCATATTCGCTGCCGATATAAACCTGCGCCGCCACCGCGCAACTGTTCAGGCGCACGGCATCATCCATCGATAACGCCACGGCTTCATTACTTAATTCCGCCAGAATAGAGTTCGCACCTGACGCCCGCAGTACCACCGGCTTATTGGTCGCCGGGGGAACTACGCTGCGCAAAATGCCGCGCGTACACATTAATACATCGGCATGTTCAAACAGCGGGGCGATATTTATATCAATGCGTTCAAGTCCGATAGTCGGCCCCTGAAAATAACCATGGTCAAAGGCCAGCATCACAGTTTTACCCGTTTTCGGATTAAATATCCACGATAAGCGTGACTGCATTCCCCAATCCAGCTGGATTTGCCCCTATATTTCCAGACATCTGTTATCACTTAACCCATTACAAGCCCGCTGCCGCAGATATTCCCGT
>NZ_JBDYCV010000196.1:0-3089 GCF_040495915.1 Shigella sp. FJ200513
GGAAATGGAAGCCACGCAAGCACCTTAAAATCACCATCATACACTAAATCAGTAAGTTGGCAGCATTACCCATTTTCTTGTCTCTCCGACAGACTGACCGAATTGTTATCAATGTTAACAAAAAAAAGAACAATTGGTTATAAGGAGAGAGTATGCGTGTCATCACCCTGGCGGGTAGTCCTCGCTTTCCTTCTCGCTCCAGCTCCTTGCTGGAATATGCGCGGGAAAAACTAAATGGCCTAGATGTAGAGGTTTATCACTGGAATCTGCAAAACTTCGCCCCGGAAGATCTGCTTTATGCTCGTTTCGATAGTCCGGCACTCAAGACCTTCACCGAACAGCTGCAACAGGCTGATGGGCTGATTGTCGCCACGCCTGTGTATAAAGCCGCCTATTCCGGCGCGCTGAAAACCCTGCTCGACCTGCTGCCAGAGCGCGCTTTGCAAGGCAAAGTGGTGCTACCGCTGGCGACGGGCGGTACCGTGGCCCATCTGCTGGCGGTCGATTATGCCCTTAAACCAGTTTTAAGCGCACTGAAAGCTCAGGAGATCCTGCACGGCGTGTTTGCCGATGACTCACAATTAATTGATTACCATCACAGACCCCAGTTCACGCCAAATCTGCAAACCCATCTTGATACCGCGCTAGAAACTTTCTGGCAGGCATTGCACCGCCGCGATGTTCAGGTTCCTGACCTTCTGTCTCTGCGAGGTAATGCCCATGCGTAACATCATTAAACTGGCGCTGGCGGGATTGCTTAGCGTCTCTACTTTTGCGGTTGCTGCAGAATCCTCGCCTGAAGCGTTACGTATAGGCTATCAGAAAGGCAGTATTGGTATGGTGCTGGCAAAAAGCCACCAGTTACTGGAAAAACGCTATCCGCAATCAAAAATCTCCTGGGTGGAGTTCCCCGCGGGTCCGCAAATGTTGGAAGCGTTAAACGTTGGCAGTATTGATCTCGGCAGTACCGGGGATATTCCGCCAATCTTTGCCCAGGCTGCCGGGGCTGATTTGGTATATGTGGGCGTCGAGCCACCGAAGCCCAAAGCCGAAGTGATTCTGGTGGCAGAAAACAGCCCGATCAAAACCGTAGCCGATCTTAAAGGTCACAAAGTTGCCTTTCAGAAAGGTTCCAGTTCACACAACCTTTTACTGCGTGCACTGCGTCAGGCCGGACTTAAATTCACCGATATCCAGCCCACTTACCTGACGCCTGCCGATGCCCGCGCCGCGTTCCAGCAAGGTAACGTTGACGCCTGGGCTATCTGGGATCCCTACTACTCCGCTGCGTTATTACAGGGCGGCGTGCGGGTGCTGAAAGACGGCACCGATCTCAATCAAACTGGATCGTTTTATCTGGCAGCTCGTCCCTATGCAGAAAAAAACGGCGCTTTTATTCAGGGCGTACTGGCAACCTTTAGTGAGGCCGATGCGTTAACCCGCAGCCAGCGCGAACAAAGCATCGCTTTACTGGCAAAAACGATGGGCTTACCGGCACCGGTGATTGCCTCTTACTTAGATCATCGCCCTCCTACCACCATCAAACCGGTTAACGCCGAGGTTGCCGCCTTACAGCAGCAAACGGCAGATCTGTTTTATGAAAACCGTCTGGTGCCGAAAAAAGTCGATATTCGCCAGCGCATCTGGCAGCCCACTCAACTGGAAGGAAAACAATTATGAGTCTGAATATGTTCTGGTTTTTACCGACCCACGGTGACGGGCACTATCTGGGAACGGAAGAAGGTTCACGCCCGGTTGATCACGGTTATCTGCAACAAATTGCGCAAGCGGCGGATCGTCTGGGCTATACCGGTGTGCTGATCCCAACGGGGCGATCGTGTGAAGATGCGTGGCTGGTTGCAGCGTCGATGATCCCGGTGACGCAGCGGCTGAAGTTTCTTGTCGCCCTGCGTCCCAGCGTAACCTCACCTACTGTTGCCGCCCGCCAGGCCGCCACGCTTGACCGTCTCTCAAATGGTCGTGCGTTGTTTAATCTGGTCACAGGCAGCGATCCACAAGAGCTGGCAGGCGACGGCGTGTTCCTTGATCATAGCGAGCGCTACGAAGCCTCGGCGGAATTTACCCAGGTCTGGCGGCGCTTATTGCTGGGGGAAACCGTCAATTTCAACGGTAAACATATTCATGTGCGCGGAGCAAAACTGCTCTTCCCGCCGATTCAACAGCCTTATCCTCCGCTTTACTTTGGCGGATCGTCAGATGTCGCCCAGGAGCTGGCGGCAGAACAAGTTGATCTCTACCTCACCTGGGGCGAACCGCCGGAACTTGTTAAAGAGAAAATCGAACAAGTGCGGGCGAAAGCTGCCGCGTATGGGCGCAAAATTCGTTTCGGTATTCGTCTGCATGTGATTGTTCGTGAAACTAACGACGAAGCGTGGCAGGCCGCCGAGCGGTTAATCTCGCATCTTGATGATGAGACTATCGCCAAAGCACAAGCCGCATTCGCCCGGACGGATTCCGTAGGACAACAGCGAATGGCGGCGCTACATAACGGCAAGCGCGACAATCTGGAGATCAGCCCCAATTTATGGGCGGGCGTTGGCTTAGTGCGCGGCGGTGCCGGAACGGCGCTGGTGGGCGATGGTCCTACGGTCGCCGCGCGAATCAACGAATACGCCGCGCTTGGCATCGACAGCTTTGTGCTTTCGGGCTACCCGCATCTGGAAGAAGCGTATCGGGTTGGCGAGTTGCTGTTCCCACATCTGGATGTCGCCATTCCGGAAATTCCCCAGCCGCAGCCGCTGAATCCGCAAGGCGAAGCGGTGGCAAATGATTTTATCCCCCGTAAAGTCGCGCAAAGCTAAGGAACACGATGATGGCAACGCCAGTGAAGAAGTGGTTATTGCGCGTTGCCCCCTGGTTTTTACCGGTGGGCATCGTGGCGGTGTGGCAACTGGCCTCCTCGGTTGGCTGGCTGTCGACGCGTATTTTGCCTTCACCGGAAGGAGTGGTGACGGCGTTCTGGACGCTCTCCGCCAGCGGCGAACTGTGGCAGTAGACTGGCCCCCTGAATCTCCAGACAACCAGTATCACTTATTTAAGTGATAGTCTTAATACTAGTTTTTAGACTA
>NZ_JBDYCV010000197.1:0-3050 GCF_040495915.1 Shigella sp. FJ200513
ATGGAAATGGAAGCCACGCAAGCACCTTAAAATCACCATCATACACTAAATCAGTAAGTTGGCAGCATTACCAGAATGTCATCGGTTTTCAGCGAAAACGCGATGCGTAATTTTTTCAGCACGATGTTGTTATTAATGCGACGTTCCGGCTCCAGTGCCGGAGCAGACTCATCCTTGCCGCGTTTTTCATAAATCAGGCCATTGAGGAATGACGACAAAACAATGTCCGGACAACGCTGAAAACCCTCTTCGTCTTCTTTACGTAGCCAGACGGCGATCTGTTCCGCGGTGGCTTCGACATTATCCAGCGCCAGAATACGCACCAGGTCATTATTATTGGCTTTCAAAATGTAGCGCACGCTGCGCAGAATATCGTTACTTATCATGAGGCCTTCAGGTGTTGATGAGGCAAAAAGCCATTTTAGCAGTCTTTTACAGGCCAATCGCCTCTTTTAAGCTTTTCAGATAACGGCGGCTGACCGGCACGGTTAAGCCATTACGCAAAATCAACTCGGCCTGGCCGTTATCTTCCAGACGAATCTCCTGTAAATGCGCGAGGTTAACCAGATACTGACGATGGCAGCGCAGTAGTGGTGTACGACTTTCCAAGGTACGTAATGTCAATTCGGTAAAGCCCTCTTTCCCTTCGTGGCTGGTAACGTAGACACCGCTCATCCGACTGCTGACAAATGCCACATCTTTCATTTGCAGCAAATAAATCCGACTATGCCCCGTACAAGGGATAAATTTCAGCGCCTGTTGATTTTCCGGTAACAGCGAAACATCCTGCTTGCTGCGCTCCTGACGCAATCGCGCCAGCGTTTTCTCCAGTCGCGCTTCATCAATTGGCTTCAGCAGATAATCAAAGGCATGTTCTTCAAAGGCTTTAATAGCGTATTCGTCAAACGCAGTGAGAAAAACAATATACGGGCGATGTTCCGGGTCAAGCATCCCCACCATTTCCAGACCACTGATGCGCGGCATCTGGATATCGAGAAACAGCACATCCGGGCGCAGTTTATGCACCGCGCCGATCCCTTCCACGGCGTTTGAACACTCTCCAACGATTTCAATATCGCTCTGCTCCTGCAAAAATATACGCAGGTTCTCCCGTGCTAACGGTTCATCATCGACAATTAAGACTTTAATCATGCCTCGTCCCTCCATGGTAGTCGTAACGTTATTCGGGTGTAACTATCAGGCTCACAGGCGACGCTTATTCCATAGTCATCGCCAAACCGTTCACGTAAACGCTTATCCACCAGATTCATCCCCAGCCCACTGGCATTGGTTACCGGTTGATACAAACCGGCATTGTCTTCGATCTCCAGCATCAAATGTTGCCCCTCACGTCGGGCGCTGATTGCCACTCGCCCTGTATCCAGCAGTTGTGATGTCCCATGTTTAATGGCGTTTTCCACTATCGGTTGCAGGGTAAACGCGGGCAATTGCTGCTGGGATAATTCTTGCGGAATAGCAATGTTGACCTGCAACCGCGACTGGAAGCGCGCCTTTTCAATTTGCAGATAAGCGTTCACATGTTCAATTTCGTCGGCGAGAGTAACAAACTCCGAAGGCCGCTTTAAGTTTTTGCGGAAAAAAGTGGAAAGATACTGCACCAGCTGGCTGGCCTGTTCGCTGTCGCGGCGGATCACCGCTTTAATGGTGTTAAGCGCATTAAACAAAAAATGAGGATTCACCTGGGCGTGAAGCAGTTTGATTTCTGACTGGGTGAGCATCGCTTTTTGCCGCTCATATTGCCCTGCAAGAATCTGCGCCGAAAGCAGTTGCGCAATCCCCTCGCCCAGCGTGCGGTTTATTGAACTGAATAACCGGTTTTTGGCTTCATACAATTTGATGGTGCCCATCACGCGCTGATTTTCGCCACGCAACGGAATTACCAGCGTCGACCCCAGTTTGCATTGCGGATGCAAAGAGCAACGATAAGGTACTTCGTTGCCATCAGCGTAGACCACTTCACCGGTTTCAATCGCTTTTAAGGTGTAAGTCGAAGAAATCGGTTTGCCGGGTAAATGGTGGTCGTCACCAATTCCGGTAAAGGCCAGCAATTTCTCTCGATCGGTAATCGCGACTGCACCAATATCCAGCTCCTGATACAGTACCTGAGCCACTTTCATGCTGTTCACTTCGTTAAACCCCTGTCGCAAAATGCCTTCCGTCGAGGCTGCCACTTTCAGCGCAGTGGCAGAAAAAGCCGAAGTGTATTTTTCAAACATCGCGCGTTTATCGAGCAATATACGCATAAACAGCGCCGCGCCGACGGTATTGGTGACCATCATTGGCGCAGCAATATTACTCACCAGACGCACCGCATCTTCATAAGGTCGGGCGATCGCAAGGATGATCAGCATTTGCACCATTTCAGCGACGAACGTGACGGCACCGGCGGTAATGGGGTTAAAGACTTTATCAGTGCGCCCGCGACGGATCAGGATGCTGTGTACCAGGCCGCCGAGCAATCCTTCAACGATGGTTGAGATCATGCAACTTAGCGCGGTCATGCCCCCCATCGAATATCGATGTAAGCCGCCGGTCAGACCAACCAGCCCACCGACGACCGGACCGCCGAGTAAGCCGCCCATTACCGCGCCTATCGCACGGGTATTGGCAATAGAATCGTCAATGTGCAACCCAAACCAGGTGCCCATGATGCAGAAGATGGAAAAGACGATGTAGCAGAGAAATTTATGCGGCAGACGAACCGTGACCTGCATTAACGGTATGAATAATGGCGTTTTACTCATTAACCACGCAATGACTAAAAAAACGCACATCTGCTGAAGCAGCAGCAACACCAGATTAAAATCGTACATACCCGCAAACCACACTTCCCTTTAAAACGCGTAACATACATTGCCTGCGTTTAACTTTCTTTGAACTCTTGCAGAAAAATGAGAATTCGTGAGTACGATCACTCAAAATCGCCTGGCAAAAATAAAATCACCCTATAGATGTAATGCCGATCAGTTAAGGATCAGTTGACCGATCCAGTGGCTGTGTAAGAATCCGGAAACGCTCACTTGTTTCCG
>NZ_JBDYCV010000198.1:0-3001 GCF_040495915.1 Shigella sp. FJ200513
CGCTTACCGCTCATGGGCACCTCTCTTTAAGCCATCTTAAATGACTCTGAGGTGTCTGTTAAACCCGTGGCGATTCAGTGAGCGCATTCTGACCGACCGTGAAAATGGTGAAAAAGGCGATAATTCTCAAGATACCTCTTATGCCCGTGTAGGCGTGAAAGGTGAAACTCAGATCAACCCTGAAATGACTGGTTACGGTCAGTTTGAACTAGACCTGGAAGCATCAAACAGACACAACCCTGACCAAACTCGTTTGGCATATGCTGGTTTGAGTTACAAAGATTTTGGTTCATTCGACTACAGTCGTAATGTCGGTGTCGCGTATGATGCAGAAGCATTTACTGATATGTTTGTTGAGTGGGGCGGTGACTCATGGGCTGGTACTGACCTGTTCATGACCAACCGTACCAACGGTGTTGCAACCTATCGTAACACAGATTTCTTTGGCATGGTTGAAGGTCTAAATTTTGCTCTGCAATATCAGGGTAAAAATGAAGGTACAGGCAACTACAAAGCAAATGGCGATGGCCATGGTTTATCTGCAACTTACACTATTGACGGTTTCTCATTTGCTGGTGCTTATGCAAACTCTGACCGTACTGATTGGCAGTCTGGTGATGGTAAAGGCGAAAGAGCCGAAGTTTGGGCGTTGTCAACAAAATATGACGCTAACAATGTTTATGCTGCTGTGATGTACGGTGAATCTCACAACATGAATTCCGACGACGGTGATGTTGTGAACAAAACACAAAACTTCGAAGCTGTTCTGCAATATCAGTTCGACTTTGGTCTGCGTCCATCCATCGGTTACTCCTATTCTAAAGCACTGGACGTAGCAGGTTGGATTTGCCCCTATATTTCCAGACATCTGTTATCACTTAACCCATTACAAGCCCGCTGCCGCAGATATTCCCGTGGCGAGCGATAACCCAGCGCACTATGCGGATGCCATTCGTTATAATGCTCGAACGCCTCTGCAAGGTTCTTTGCTGCCGTTAACCCGTCTGGTTTGGGCATGATACTGATGTAGTCACGCTTTATCGTTTTCACGAAGCTCTCTGCTATTCCGTTACTCTCCGGACTCCGCACCGCCGTGTTCTTCGGTTCAAGTCCCAACATCCGGGCGAACTGGCGTGTTTCATTAGCCCGGTAGCATGAACCATTATCCGTCAGCCACTCCACTGGAGACGACGGAAGATCGTTGCCGAAGCGGCGTTCCACCGCTCCCAGCATGACGTCCTGTACTGTTTCACTGTTGAAGCCGCCGGTAGTCACCGCCCAGTGCAGTGCCTCACGATCACAGCAGTCCAGCGCGAACGTGACACGCAGTTTTTCTCCGTTATCACAGCGGAACTCGAACCCGTCAGAGCACCATCGCTGATTACTTTCTTTCACAGCCACTCTGCCGGTATGTGCCCGTTTCGATGGCGGTACAGCGGGTTTTCGCTCAAGCAACAGCGCATTCTGGCGCATGAGCCGGTAAACACGTTTGGCATTGATCGCAGGCATACCATCAAGTTCTGCCTGTCTGCGAAGCAGCGCCCATACCCGACGATAACCATACGTGGGCAGCTCTCCGATAACATGGTGTATACGGAGAAGCACATCCGTATCATCAGTGTGACGACTGCGGCGGCCATCCATCCAGTCATCGGTTCGTCTGAGAATGACGTGCAACTGCGCACGCGACACCCGGAGACAACGGCTGACTAAGCTTACTCCCCATCCCCGGGCAATAAGGGCGCGTGCGCTATCCACTTTTTTGCCCGTCCATATTCAACGGCTTCTTTGAGGAGTTCATTTTCCATCGTTTTCTTGCCGAGCAGGCGCTGGAGTTCTTTAATCTGCTTCATGGCGGCAGCAAGTTCAGAGGCAGGAACAACCTGTTCTCCGGCGGCCACAGCAGTAAGACTTCCTTCCTGGTATTGCTTACGCCAGAGAAATAACTGGCTGGCTGCTACACCATGTTGCCGGGCAACGAGGGAGACCGTCATTCCCGGTTCAAAGCTCTGCTGAACAATTGCGATCTTTTCCTGTGTGGTACGCCGTCTGCGTTTCTCCGGCCCTAAGACATCAATCATCTGTTCTCCAATGACTAGTCTAAAAACTAGTATTAAGACTATCACTTAAATAAGTGATACTGGTTGTCTGGAGATTCAGGGGGCCAGTCTACAGGTTACAAAGATTCTGATCGTCTGAACTATATTGAAATCGGTACCTGGTATTACTTCAATAAGAATATGAACATATATACCGCTTATCAGATCAACCTGCTTGATAAGAGTGATTATGTTCTCGCTCATGGACTGAACACCGACGACCAACTGGCAGTTGGTATCGTCTACCAGTTCTAATCAGCCAACGCGCCGAGGCGTGTTACTGTAAAACATAACACCAGCCTGAGTTCGTCCCTCATCGAACTCAGGCTTTTTTATTGGCATTTCATCTCCATCTGCGGCACACGCAATTGCCAAAGCATATCGATACGGCACATTCCCCTGCCCCTGCTGGCACAATAACATCTACCAGCTACTCTTCAACCCAACACCCCAAATGCATTTCTTTATAAATTTAATCTGTAACAAAACCACTTCCCATATAGAAATATTTGCAAAAATAGTGCATGAAAAAAGCTTTTCCCTACCAATCCGGGATATAAATAATCATCAGTACCACAATTATTCCACAGCAATAAATCTCTTCCCGCCGCTCCGGACCTCTGATAATGGTCTAAAATCATTGAGGCCACTTGCGACGACATTGCTCAATGAGGAAAGTTTGGCGTGAATAATATTCAACACCAGTGCAGCATCATCATTACATACTTATGCCCGCCAACTACCGCTTTCGATATATTGACTCAATTTTTCAGCCTGGTTAAAAATAGCGACCAGCTCAGTCGCAAATATAGTGACTACCCTAACTAGGTAATGCTGCCAACTTACTGATTTAGTGTATGATGGTGATTTTAAGGTGCTTGCGTGGCTTCCATTTCCATCAG
>NZ_JBDYCV010000199.1:0-2867 GCF_040495915.1 Shigella sp. FJ200513
TCTAAAAACTAGTATTAAGACTATCACTTAAATAAGTGATACTGGTTGTCTGGAGATTCAGGGGGCCAGTCTAGTCAGTGACCCGATAAAAATGACGCTGTAAGCAAGGGATAAGGATAGGCGTATTATGATGACGACCAGAATAGTGGTTGGCCTCACGGCAGGGACGTGTCTGATTTTCTCGCAAAACCTGATGGCCGAGGTCAGTGTATTCAATCCGGCGCTTCTGGAAATCAACCATCAATCCGGAGTCGATATTCGCCAGTTTAATCGGGCAAACCTGATGCCCCCAGGTGTTTATAGCGTTGATATTTTTATCAACGGTAAAATGTTTGAACGTCAGGATGTGACATTTGTTCAGGATAATCCAGATGCTGATCTGCACGCTTGCTTTATTGCCATTAAAAAAACACTGTCCTCCTTTGGCATAAAAGTTGATGCGCTCAAATCGTTCAATGATGTGGATGAGACGGTTTGCCTCGATCCTGCTCCACGTATTGAAGGCTCATCCTGGCAGTTTGACAGTGATAAATTGCAGCTGAATATATCCATTCACCAAATCTACATGGACGCGATGGCTTATGATTACATCAGCCCCACGCGTTGGGATGAGGGGATTAATGCGCTCACCATCAACTACGATTTTTCTGGTTCACATACACTACGTTCAGATTATGGTTCACAAGAGACAGATACCAGTTATCTCAATCTGCGCAATGGACTGAATATTGGACCGTGGCGGCTACGTAATTACAGTACTTTAAACACCAGCGATGGCCGTGCGGAATACAACTCCATTAGTACCTGGATACAGCGCGATATTGCCGCGTTAAGAAGCCAGATTATGATTGGTGATACGTGGACGGCGAGCGATATTTTCGACAGTACGCAAATTCGCGGCGCGCGTTTGTATACTGATAACGATATGCTACCCGCCAGCCAGAATGGCTTTGCTCCTGTGGTTCGTGGGATTGCAAAGTCCAACGCCACCGTCATCATTCGGCAGAATGGCTACGTGATTTATCAGTCAGCCGTTCCACAAGGTGCTTTTGAGATCACCGATCTCAACACCGCAAGTACAGGTGGCGATTTGGACGTAACCATCAAAGAAGAAGACGGTAGCGAACAACGATTCACCCAACCTTATGCTTCATTGGCGATTCTTAAACGTGAAGGTCTGACAGATGTTGATGTCAGCGTGGGTGAATTGCGCGATGAAGACGGATTTACACCGGACGTCCTTCAGGCGCAAATACTTCATGGTTTTTCCCACGGGATCACTTTATATGGAGGTATGCAGGCTGCTGAAAATTATGGTTCTGCAGCTCTGGGTGTCGGTAAAGATCTTGGCGCTTTGGGCGCAATTTCTTTCGATGTGACACATGCTCGTGCGAATTTTAGCCATGATGATACAGAAACGGGTCAGTCATATCGCTTTCTCTATTCAAAACTATTTGACGACACAGACACTAGCTTGCGCCTGGTTGGCTATCGTTACTCCACCGAGGGCTACTATACCCTCAATGAGTGGGCATCGCGGCGCAACAGCCCTGAAGACTTTTGGGAAACAGGTAACCGACGTAGTCGCGTGGAGGGAACGCTAACGCAGTCGTTGGGGAGAGATTATGGCAATTTATACCTGACATTAAGCCGGCAACAATACTGGCATACCGATGATGTCGAACGATTAATGCAATTTGGCTACAGCAGTAGCTGGAAGCGTCTCTCGTGGAACGTCTCCTGGAGTTATTCCAATACTGCCAGACAGGGGACGGGGAACAACCATGCCAGTGATAACACCAGTGAGCAGATCTACATGCTCTCTTTATCTGTTCCTTTATCGGGCTGGTGGGGTAATAGTTACGCCACCTATTCTGTTTCGCAAAACGATAATTCCGGTAGCTCACATCAACTCGGACTCAGCGGTACGGCGCTGGAAAGAAATAACCTTTCATGGAATTTAATGCAGTCCTATAACAGTCATGATGATGAGGTTGGCGGTAATATGTCCCTGACCTATGATGGCTCTTATGGCACGGTGAACGGCAGCTATAACTACAGCCAAAATTCCCAGAGGCTGAATTATGGTATCAGAGGGGGAATTCTGGCACACAGCGAAGGGGTAACGTTAAGTCAGGAGTTAGGTGAAACTATTGCTCTTGTTAAAGCACCTGGGGCCGCCAGGTTAGAAATAGATAATATGCGCGGTGCTGCGACGGACTGGCGCGGCTATACGGTCAAGACACAGCTAAACCCTTATGATGAAAATCGGGTAGCAATCAGCGATAACTATTTCTCGAAGTCGAATATAGAACTTGATAATACCGTCGTTACGATGGTTCCCACGCGTGGTGCAGTGGTTAAAGCGGAGTTTGTGACTCATGTGGGTTATCGCGTTCTCTTCAGAGTGTTAAATGCAAATGGTAAACCGGTACCTTTTGGAGCCATTGCTGCGATACAAGATGCAAGTTTGGCAGATTCAGGAATTGTCGGTGACCGTGGCGAACTTTATCTTTCTGGTCTACCAGAAAAAGGACAGGTTACGTTATCCTGGGGAGAAAACGCCTCAACAAAATGCATCTTCAATTATTCATTTTCGACACCAGAAAGTGAGAGCGGATTAATTGAACAGGGTGTGACATGTCATTAAAAGGATTTTTATGAACAAGTATATCAAACAGTGGTGCTTTGCTGTGTTTATGCTCTCGTTAAGTAGTGTAGCACTTGCAGCTCCTAAAGGTATCTGTACCCCTGATAATGGCGTATTTCACAGTACGCTTGATTTCTCGGGAGGTAATGACTCCAACTTACTGATAGTGTTTTATGTTCAGATAATGCCCGATGACCTTGTCATGCAGCTCCACCGA
>NZ_JBDYCV010000200.1:0-2728 GCF_040495915.1 Shigella sp. FJ200513
CTGATGGAAATGGAAGCCACGCAAGCACCTTAAAATCACCATCATACACTAAATCAGTAAGTTGGCAGCATTACCGCGTTTATCCTGGCTGTTGTTATGGCTATAGTCCTTTCTGTTGGGCTATTCCGCTTTAATAAAACATACCAGATAAAGACCGGACAACTGCGCCGCTCCTGGCCGATCGCCGCAGTGTTGATCATTGGTTTGCCTTTACTGGCGCAATGGCTTTTTGGCGCAGCACTACACTGGGATGTCCCAGCCCTACAAGGCTTTAACTTCCGCGGCGGAATGGTTTTAATTCCTGAACTGGCAGCCTTAACGCTGGCACTTTCGGTTTATACCTCTGCATTTATCGCCGAGATTATCCGCGCTGGGATCCAGGCAGTGCCTTATGGTCAACATGAAGCGGCTCGGTCACTGGGGTTACCCAACCCGGTTACGCTACGCCAGGTCATTATTCCCCAGGCACTGCGAGTAATTATTCCGCCGTTAACCAGCCAGTATCTCAACATCGTCAAAAACTCCTCTCTTGCCGCCGTTATTGGCTATCCCGATATGGTTTCGCTGTTTGCTGGCACCGTGCTGAACCAGACGGGGCAAGCCATCGAGACGATAGCCATGACCATGTCGGTCTATCTGATTATCAGCCTGACTATCTCGCTGCTGATGAATATCTATAACCGCCGCATCGCGATCGTTGAACGCTAAGGAGTCATGATGACAAAAGTATTGCTGTCTCAGCCCTCGCGCCCGGCGAGCCATAACTCAAGCCGCGCGATGGTGTGGGTGCGAAAAAATCTGTTCTCCAGCTGGAGCAATAGCCTGCTGACTATTGGCTGCATATGGTTGATGTGGGAACTGATCCCACCGTTGCTGAACTGGGCATTTTTGCAGGCTAATTGGGTTGGCTCAACGCGTGCTGACTGCACAAAAGCCGGTGCCTGTTGGGTCTTCATTCACGAACGATTTGGTCAGTTTATGTATGGACTTTACCCACACGACCAACGCTGGCGAATTAACCTCGCATTACTGATTGGGCTTGTATCGATCGCACCAATGTTCTGGAAAATACTCCCGCATCGCGGTCGCTATATTGCGGCCTGGGCGGTGATTTACCCACTGATTGTCTGGTGGCTGATGTATGGCGGTTTTTTTGGTCTTGAGCGGGTTGAAACCCGGCAATGGGGCGGGCTGACGCTAACTTTAATTATTGCATCCGTTGGGATTGCGGGGGCGCTACCGTGGGGGATCTTACTGGCATTAGGTCGCCGCTCCCATATGCCGATTGTGCGTATCTTATCGGTCATTTTTATCGAGTTCTGGCGCGGCGTACCGCTGATTACCGTATTGTTTATGTCTTCGGTCATGCTGCCGTTGTTTATGGCAGAAGGCACCAGTATCGACAAACTGATCCGCGCGCTGGTTGGCGTGATCCTGTTTCAGTCAGCATATGTTGCGGAAGTCGTGCGAGGTGGATTACAGGCGCTGCCTAAAGGGCAATATGAAGCGGCAGAGTCGCTGGCGTTGGGTTACTGGAAAACTCAGGGGCTGGTTATTCTGCCACAGGCGTTGAAGCTGGTAATTCCTGGGCTGGTAAATACCATCATCGCACTCTTCAAAGATACCAGCCTAGTGATCATCATCGGCTTGTTCGATCTTTTCAGTAGCGTTCAGCAGGCAACCGTTGATCCCGCCTGGTTGGGTATGTCGACGGAAGGGTATGTTTTCGCCGCGCTGATCTACTGGATCTTTTGTTTCAGCATGTCACGTTATAGCCAACATCTGGAAAAACGTTTTAACACCGGGCGTACACCGCATTGAGGACACTATGAGCCAAATTTTACTGCAACCTGCTAACGCGATGATTACGCTGGAAAACGTCCATAAATGGTATGGACAATTCCATGTTTTGAAAAATATAAATTTAACCGTGCAACCGGGAGAACGGATCGTTCTGTGTGGCCCTTCTGGTTCCGGTAAATCGACAACCATTCGTTGTATTAATCATCTGGAAGAACATCAACAGGGACGGATTGTCGTAGATGGCATCGAACTTAATGAAGATATCCGCAATATTGAGCGCGTCAGGCAGGAAGTGGGAATGGTATTTCAGCATTTCAATCTCTTCCCTCATCTGACCGTTTTACAGAACTGTACCCTGGCACCGATTTGGGTACGCAAGATGCCTAAGAAAGAGGCTGAAGCTCTGGCGATGCATTACCTTGAGCGGGTGAGAATTGCCGAACATGCGCATAAGTTTCCCGGACAGATTTCAGGTGGTCAGCAGCAACGCGTTGCCATTGCGCGTTCGCTGTGTATGAAGCCGAAAATTATGTTGTTTGATGAACCAACGTCGGCGCTCGATCCGGAGATGGTGAAAGAGGTGCTGGATACGATGATTGGGCTGGCGCAGTCGGGTATGACAATGTTGTGTGTAACACATGAGATGGGGTTTGCACGTACCGTCGCTGACCGGGTAATTTTTATGGATCGTGGGGAGATAGTGGAACAAGCTACACCTGATGAATTTTTTGCGCATCCTAAATCAGAGCGTACGAGGGCATTTTTATCGCAGGTAATCCATTAATTGAATGTTAGTTCGAAAAGCAAAAAGGCCATCCTTTCGGATGGCCTTTCGCTTGATTTGATGTCTGGCAGTTCCCTACTCTCGCATGGGGAGACCCCACACTACCATCGGCGCTACGGCGTTTCACTTCTGAGTTCGGCA
>NZ_JBDYCV010000201.1:0-2720 GCF_040495915.1 Shigella sp. FJ200513
TTTCTGCTCATTATTAGCTCCTTCTGATGCCATTCTATTTCAGGAAGGAGTGTCCGTTAAACTCAGGCTACCTCATTGGTTCCCACTACTTATTTGGTGGACACCACTTTGTCTAATTCGTCAGATTCTGACCAGACGGTTCAGGCTGTACGCTTACAAACAACTAGTGGAAATACTTGTACTTTATAATTTCAAGGGTACGGGTCCGCTTCGTTTGATTTGCGTGTTTTTAACAATTTTAAAACCCAGACATACTGTTCCGGATGTGGCCCCACCAAAATTTCCACTGTTTTGTTCATTTGTCGGGCAATCGTTTTATTGTCCGCGCTGGCAATGCAAGCATCCATTGGTGGCCGAATTTCAATAGTCAGTAGATGTTTTTTTTCATCATAAACCGGGAAAAGTGGTATAATCATAGCCTGACTGATGTTCATCAGACGTCCAATGATTGGTAATGTCGCTTTATAGGTCGCAAAAAAATCAGCAAATTCACTGTATTCAGGACCATGATCCTGATCTGGGAGGTAATATCCCCAGTATCCCTGGCGTACTGACTGAATAAATGGTTTTATCCCATCCTCCCGGGCATGTAAGCGCCCCCCGAATTTACGCCGTACTGAATTCCAGACATAATCAATCACTGGATTTCGTTGCTGATGAAACATGGCGGCCATTTTTTTTCCCTGAGCTGCCAGCAACATTGCAGGAATATCCACGCTCCAGCCATGGGGAACCAGAAAAATCACATTTCTATTATTGTGTCGAATTTCCTCAAGAATTTCGAGGCCTTTCCAGAACACTCGTTTCTGGAACTTTTCCGGACCACGAATTGCCAGTTCTGCCATCATCACTATGGATTGCAATGCTGTGACAAACATTTTGTCGACAATTATTTCCCGTTCTGTATCACTCTTTTCTGGGAAACAAAGCGATAAATTAATCGTCGCCCTGCGACGAGCTTTTTTGCTCAATCTGCCCGCCCAACGCCCTATTTTTGCCAAGACAGGATCTCTGAATGAAGGGGGAAACATTGAAATACCTGCAATCATTCCCAAAAGGAACCATGTAGACCAGTAAACAGGGGAAAGGTAATTTTTCTTAAATTCAGGAATAAACTCAGATTTATATTTTTTCATTATTTAGTGCGAATGCCTCTACCAAAATTATCATTACTGTTTTATTCAGAGAATACATCAAACCTTAATTTAAATTCTGATGTTCTGAGTGTACAGGATATGCATCCAAAGAGCGGATAGTAGTTTCATGGATATAATCCAGCAAAGCGTATCGTTTTCGGTACCCAGAGCGTTTTTTACTGGCTATATCGCTTAGCGGCTTTCGAATCACCTGGGTTGGTAATCTGTACCAGTCACCACAGGTTTTTCCTGCTACAGACTCCCAGAAATCACTATAGACCGCAACAAAGGTTTTGCGTTTCTGATACCAGTATCTCAATTGCCGGAAAACATGACTGTGCTCACTGACTGCCAGACACTCAGAGATATTGCAAGCTTTCATCAACGCACAAAATGCTTCAAAAATAATCCGTTTTGGGAAAATCCCATAACAGGCCCGGGTTGCGCACCGAATAACATCAGGTCCGGTATTTTTAGGGGCTCCCTGTAATCCGCCAATAAAAGCAATGTGTCCATTTTGAGTCAGAATGACTGAAAATGTTAACCGGGCAATAACTGTTTTATTGTAAAACAATGACAACATCAACTCTCCTTCCCGGTCAAAACCACTGGGAGAACACTGGATATCAAAATTCTCTCCATCTTTCCCGATGAATTGGACTAATGATACCGATTTTTGTGGAAACAAAAATTTAGAATATTTTTCTGGCAAATTTTGCACAAAGCGATAATGCTCAAGAATATATTGTCCACGGGTCCAGGCGCGCCCCCCTTTATGCAAATAAGGGCGATGAATTCTTGCTGGCAACGTGGGGTGTATTGCCAGAATATCCTCAATGCACGGCAAGGAACGCAGTTCATAATAATATCGAATACTGACAACCGGATTTATAGAACATCGCAAAATGTACATGAACCGAAATTTTCTGTGTTCCCACTTCCCCGGTAGTGAATCTGAGGAAAAAATAATCCTTTTAAGGAAACCGATAAATGATAAGTTACTTATAGAAAACATATTGTTACTTTTGCTTCGCTAATGTGAGTATTTTTAACGCAGTTTTATTAATATCAAACCGCTCTTCTATATCCTGTTTTGCCAGGCGAGCCATCTGATAAAAACGCCCAGGGTCATTAAAAAAATCATTCAGGGCGCACATCCATGCGTGCTTATTACTTGCTGGTAACAATGTCCCGGTCTGGTTGTTCTGAATAACCTCAGGGATTCCACCAATCTGAGTGGCCACTACAGGCACAGAAAATGCCGATGCTTCTGCCAGCACCATACCAAAAGATTCGTTTTCTGAAGGCAGAACCACCAGACTGGCAACCCGATATACGGGGGCGGCAGGAAAAACATTGTCAGCAATAAAAACATCATCATGCATGCCCATACTGTCAATCTGATACTGTAAATGTTCCCGCAGTTCAGGTGAACCAGACCCCACAATCAACCAACAGAACTGTCGTCCATTCATTTTTAAATGGAACAGTAAATTCAACATAAATTCGGGTAATGACTCCAACTTATTGATAGTGTTTTATGTTCAGATAATGCCCGATGACTTTGTCATGCAGCTCCACCGA
>NZ_JBDYCV010000202.1:0-2684 GCF_040495915.1 Shigella sp. FJ200513
TGCTTCCATCGGAAACGATGATCTGGCAGCCTGAGTTCACAGATAAAACACTCTCCAGGAAACCCGGGGCGGTTCACACAGTATTTTCACCATTTTGCCACTGCGGCCCCGGAAGACGAAGATATGCCCGGAGAACGGGTCATCTTTCAGCGTGTTCTGCACCTTCGAAGCCAGGCCATTGAAGCCACAACGCATATCTGTGATGCCAGCGATGATCCAGATTTTGGTACCGGTCGGCAGCGTTATCATCGGATACCCCCTTTCATTTCGCGGATTAGCGCCCGTAACAGTTCCGGAGTGAGAGGGTCAAACAGTTTTACCACACCTGATTTAAGATGCAGCTCGCACCGTGGGACGTTTCCGGGAGCCCCCTCAGGGCGCTCATCATGCTTGTTACGCCAGAAGGGATTTGTAACTGGTCTGGTCGGCTCCGGCGTATCAGTCAGTGCCACCGGGACAGGCATGCATTCCTGTATGTCATCATCGCTCAGTAAGCCGTCCTCGTACTGGCTTTTCCATTTAAACAGCAGGTTATTATTGATATCGTGTTCTCTGGCGATCCGGGCAACAACAGCCCCAGGCTGTAATGCCTGCTTAGCCAGACGGACCTTAAATTCACGGCTATAGCTGGTTCGCCGTTCTTTTCGCCATGAGCCTTCTCTGATTTGAGGCTCTGTTAATTCCTTCTTTCTGTTGGCATAAAGGATGGCGTCAAGTTGAGCGAATGAAACTGAATCGGGCAATGGCCATGCGATACCGGATGCAAGAAATCGCTGAAAAAGCGTATGTATTGTGGAATGACTGAGACCCAGACGCTGAGCGATGGCCCGGATGGTCAGTTTATCTTCAAATCTTAAACGCAGGGCATCAGGCAAATAAGAACGGAAGCAGGGAATATCTTTTGTTGTCTGGGAATTCATCGTTCGTGTCCATCAATATAGATGGGCGCGATTGTTGCCAGACAGGACAATTTTCACAAGACGTCGCTGATGGGGCGCTTACGCCATTTCGTGTTATTGAACGCGCAAAAACTTTGTGATACCCAGCACATGATGCAGCAAATACTGCTGAGCCTTGTTCATGCGCTGTACGAAGGTAATCCGCAGCCGGTTTTTGCCAATACGGAAAAATTGAACGATGCTGTGGAAGAGCTGCGTCAGTTGCTCGATAACCACCATGACCTGAAAGTCGTGGAAACACCAATCTATGGTTATGTGTGGCTGAACATGGAAACGGCACATCAGCTTGAGTTGCTATCGAATCTGATTTGCCGGGCCTTGCGCAAATAATTCCTGAACTTCAGAATCATCTTGCTGCTGCTTCGATTCAGCAAGGATAAAGGGTATGATAGTGAAAAGGGATAAAAGCATTGTCATCTGCGGCAGCTATGAGTAATGTTGGCCCTAACGAATAGCGGTTGCTTAAACGAATCCGACTCTCACATTATCAGGGGTATAAAAATGGAAACTACCAAGCCTTCATTCCAGGACGTACTGGAATTTGTTCGTCTGTTCCGTCGTAAGAACAAACTGCAACGTGAAATTCAGGACGTTGAGAAAAAGATCCGTGACAACCAGAAGCGCGTCCTGTTGCTGGACAACCTGAGCGATTACATCAAGCCAGGGATGAGCGTTGAAGCAATCCAGGGCATCATCGCCAGCATGAAAGGTGACTATGAAGATCGCGTTGACGATTACATCATCAAAAATGCCGAGCTCTCCAAAGAACGCCGCGATATCTCCAAAAAGCTGAAAGCTATGGGCGAAATGAAAAACGGCGAAGCGAAGTAATTCCCGTTTTATTCAATGAGGGTTGCCCGGCAACCCTCATTGCTCATTGATTCTTATCTGTGTATCACCGTCATCATTCTCATCTGAGAACCAATCGAAATTAACAACAGCCTTCTTCTGTATGCAGCAAGGCAAAAAGTTCTGTAACTCCATTGTTATTAACTGCACTGGTTACTAACACGTTGTGCGCTCCAGCTTCCCGTAACCAACTTTTCACCAAAGATATTTGTTCCATGCTGGCTAAATCTGCTTTGGTTACTACTCCAATGACCGGGTGATTCATGGCCCGGTAGGGCGTTTTTACCTCTAATTCCTGCTTCAGCGCTGAGATTCCTGCTTGTTGCCGGAAAAGCAGGCACCTGCCGTCTGAACGGTATCGATCCGGAAGCGTATCTGCGCCATATTCTGAGCATACTGCCTGAATGGCCCTCCAACCGTGTTGACGAACTCCTGCCATGGAACGTAGTTCTCACCAATAAATAAGCGTCAATACGGTGCTCCGTTGACGCTGATATGACTTTCCGTGTCAAACCGGAATCTCTAATTTTGACGATTTTCTTTTTAGGTTTAATTCCCTGAGGGCGACGTAGCAGTAAATCCGACGGTGAATCATGCTGATATTCGCGGGTTGGATACCGCATTACAGAGGTCCGTCATATGAGCCTGCCACTTTCTTACGTCGCGAATCAGCTTTGTTCCGCCGTCGCCAAGCGCTAACGTGGGTTACTCTTGTACCGGGCTACGTCGCCTTCAGGGAACTGGTTATTCTCATTTTTTATTTGTGACATTGTGGTTGTTGTGCGACAGACATTGCTATTTGAACCGCCCCGGGTTTCCTGGAGAGTGTTTTATCTGTGAACTCAGGCTGCCAGATCATCGTTTCCGATGGAAGCA
>NZ_JBDYCV010000203.1:0-2643 GCF_040495915.1 Shigella sp. FJ200513
GATGGAAATGGAAGCCACGCAAGCACCTTAAAATCACCATCATACACTAAATCAGTAAGTTGGCAGCATTACCCATTGCAGGAAGAAGACAATGAGCGCGGCGTGGCTCATTTTGTAGAACATATGATGTTTAACGGCACAAAAACATGGCCGGGTAATAAAGTCATCGAAACATTTGAGTCAATGGGCCTGCGTTTTGGTCGCGATGTTAATGCCTATACCAGCTATGACGAAACGGTGTATCAGGTGAGTTTGCCGACTACGCAGAAACAAAATCTGCAACAAGTGATGGCAATCTTCAGTGAATGGAGTAATGCCGCAACCTTTGAAAAACTCGAAGTAGACGCTGAACGTGGCGTAATTACTGAGGAATGGCGTGCCCATCAGGATGCGAAATGGCGCACCTCTCAGGCGCGCCGCCCTTTCCTGCTGGCTAATACCCGTAATTTAGACCGTGAACCTATCGGCCTGATGGATACTGTCGCCACGGTCACGCCGGCACAATTGCGCCAATTTTATCAACGCTGGTATCAACCAAATAATATGACCTTTATCGTGGTCGGCGATATCGACAGTAAAGAAGCGCTGGCGCTGATAAAGGATAATTTAAGTAAGCTTCCGGCTAACAAAGCAGCTGAAAATCGCGTCTGGCCGACAAAAGCCGAAAACCACCTGCGCTTTAATATCATTAATGATAAAGAAAACCGGGTGAACGGCATCGCACTCTATTATCGCCTGCCAATGGTACAAGTGAACGATGAGCAAAGCTTTGTCGAACAAGCTGAATGGAGCATGTTAGTTCAGCTGTTCAATCAACGTCTGCAGGAACGCATACAGTCGGGCGAGTTGAAGACTATTTCTGGCGGCACTGCGCGCAGCGTTAAAATTGCACCCGATTATCAGTCGCTGTTTTTCCGTGTAAATGCACGAGACGATAATATGCAGGATGCTGCGAATGCATTAATGGCAGAGTTGGCAACCATTGATCAGCATGGTTTTTCTGCTGAAGAACTCGATGATGTCAAATCTACCCGCCTCACCTGGCTGAAAAATGCGGTTGATCAGCAAGCTGAACGTGATTTACGTATGCTGACCAGTCGCCTGGCATCCAGCTCATTAAATAATACGCCGTTCTTGTCGCCGGAAGAGACATATCAACTTTCGAAACGTCTGTGGCAGCAAATTACCGTGCAAAGTCTGGCGGAAAAATGGCAGCAGTTAAGAAAGAACCAGGACGCATTTTGGGAGCAAATGGTAAACAATGAGCTTGCCGCCAAAAAAGCATTGTCTCCTGCGGCTATCCTGGCGCTGGAAAAAGAGTACGCCAACAAAAAGCTGGCGGCTTACATCTTCCCAGGCAGAAATTTATCGTTAACAGTAGACGCTGACCCACAGGCGGAAATTAGCAGCAAAGAAACGCTGGCTGAGAATCTGACATCATTAACACTTTCCAATGGTGCCAAGGTTATTCTGGCAAAATCCGCGGGTGAAGAGCAAAAGCTACAAATTATTGCCGTATCGAATAAAGGCGATTTAAGTTTCCCTGCGCAGCAAAAATCACTTATCGCGCTGGCAAATAAAGCAGTTAGCGGAAGCGGCGTTGGCGAACTCTCCTCTTCCAGCCTGAAACGCTGGAGTGCGGAAAACTCGGTAACCATGAGCAGTAAAGTCAGTGGCATGAATACGTTGCTCTCCGTTAGCGCGCGGACTAATAACCCTGAACCTGGTTTCCAGTTGATTAACCAGCGAATCACCCACAGCACGATTAACGACAATATTTGGGCATCGCTACAAAATGCTCAAATTCAGGCGTTGAAAACGCTCGACCAGCGTCCAGCGGAGAAATTCGCCCAGCTGATGTATGAGACGCGCTATGCTGATGACCGCACGAAATTACTGCAAGAAAATCAGATTGCACAGTTTACTGCCGCAGATGCGCTGGCTGCCGATCGCCAGTTGTTTTCATCTCCAGCGGATATCACGTTTGTCATTGTCGGTAATGTCGCAGAAGACAAACTCGTGGCGTTAATTACGCGTTACTTAGGCTCAATCAAACACTCTGATTCGCCATTAGCCGCAGGTAAACCATTAACTCGCGCGACGGACAACGCATCGGTTACTGTAAAAGAACAAAATGAACCTGTGGCACAGGTTTCACAGTGGAAGCGTTATGATTCCCGGACACCTGTTAATCTGGCGACGCGTATGGCGCTCGATGCTTTTAACGTCGCACTGGCAAAAGATCTACGCGTTAATATTCGTGAACAGGCATCTGGGGCATACAGCGTTTCTTCTCGCCTCTCGGTTGATCCTCAGGCTAAAGATATCAGTCATTTGCTGGCTTTTACTTGTCAACCAGAACGACATGATGAACAGTTAACGTTAGCGAATGAAGTGATGGTTAAGCGTTTGACTAAGGGGATCAGTGAGCAAGAACTGAACGAATACCAGCAAAACGTTCAGCGCAGCCTCGATATCCAACAGCGTAGCGTTCAACAATTAGCGAACACTATTATAAATAGTCTTATTCAATATGACGATCCTGCAGCATGGACTGAGCAGGAGCAATTGTTGGTAATGCTGCCAACTTACTGATTTAGTGTATGATGGTGATTTTAAGGTGCTTGCGTGGCTTCCATTTCC
>NZ_JBDYCV010000204.1:0-2534 GCF_040495915.1 Shigella sp. FJ200513
GGAACCATGCTGTCACGGCATCAGCCAGGGGGCGATGGAGTGTATTCTGTTGTCCGTCACTCATGGAGAAGTAAATCTGCGGGCCGTGGTAGTCCGGCGAAGATGTTAATCTTTGCAGGGATTGCAGAGCATGGGATGACAATGGGTTATCACTAATATCTATTGAACATTCATTCCTCAGATTAAGAATGCTTTCCGGGATATGACTTATCTGATTTATGTCAAAATAACCGTTCCTTAAATTTTCCGGCAGGTATGGAATATCGGTTAACATATTGTCGATTGCCCATATGGAGTGAATGTTGTGAGGTAGAGGGGGGAGTTCACTAAGAAGATTCCCTATTGCGCTAATCTCTTGTAAAGAAAATGGTAAAGGTGGTAAAACTGCCAGCCCATTACATGATACATCTAATGTTTCCAGTAGTTCTGGTAAAACAGGAAGAGAACATAATTGATTATTTGAGACATGAAGCTCCTTCAAAGATATGGGGAGTGTGGGTAGTGTGATTAGTTGATTGTGGGACGCATTCAATAATTTAAGTCCTTGAGGCAAAGCAGGCAGTTCAATAAGTCTGTTATAGCTGACATTAAGTTGTGTAAGGGACGCAGGCAATGGGGAGATTAAGCTTAAATTATTTTTACTTATATTAATTGATTTAATTCCCGGGGGGATTTCAGGTAATGTTGTCAGGCCTAATTCAGACAAGTCCAGGTTCGTCTCTTGGTTTTGTAGACATGATACTAGTCGCTGAAAAGCGATGTCTCGTTGTTCTTCTTGTATGCGGTTATTTTTCCATTCAGTCCAATGGGTTAGATAATTTTCATATGCGCGGCTAGTGTCGATTGAATAAGTGGAGAACGAATTTGAAATTAATCTGTGATTGTTATTTGTCGGGAGCATAAATATCAGGGTGTATTCTTTATGTTGAGAGGTGTTGGATTCTTTTTTATCTGCTTTGCAATGTTATTGGTTCCCTTCAGCAGTAGACAGGAACTTCTGGAGGAGGCGGATATATAGTTTGTGTAAGCATATTAACTCCATATGTTATATATTGAAGAACTTCTGCTTTACACTATCCTAAACTGGATCGGTTTAATGTAAAAAAACGATACTTTTTGGGGGGGGGGCAATTTTTCCTTAAGGTATGAAAAAAGGAGCTGAAGCTATATAATAGCTATTAATGCCACTGGTATCAGTGAATCATGTATATAAAAAACTGTGTTAAGGAGGCTGTCCATTAGCGGTTTTTTATTCTTCTGGAACCGCGGCATCTTTGCGTATCTTTTTGTCTTCTCACCGTCTGGTCGGTGTTTTGCTGAGACTGCTAATTTCCTGTCTTTGCTAGTGCTGTACTGGTACTGCCCAATCATGATTGGCGGGGGCGGGCGGAGTTGAGACCGCAGACACGTCGTATGCAAGAACGTGCTGCGGCTGGCTGGTGAACTTCCGATAGTGCGAGTATTGAATGATTTCCAGCCGTTACTGATTTTACGTGCTAATTAGTGAACAAACCACTCGTCAGCAGACTCCCAGGTATCTTTCAGAGTTTCCTGAACAAAAGTTTTAGCTGAATCTTTATCGGCGGTGCGCGTAACAGAAAGGCCATCGTTGCTGGTGGCTTTTACGATCACCTCTACATCGTCATAACGTTTACTGATGCGTCGGGTTAATTCTTCCTTTAACGCATCCACAGCACCGGTTGGCATTTTAGTCATTTTCTCTTTGGCTATGCAGATTTCAAAACGCATAAAAATCCCTCTGCACTGTGTTTTTATACAGTATTATTTTTAACTGTATGGATAAACAGTGTCAAGAGTGAGGGAAAGTGATTTTTTGGGGCATGCATGGGGCAAAAATATTTGTTGTGGGGCATTTTGGGGCATGATTGGGACACTTTGTTACATATGAACTTTGCCGATTTTCATATGACATGGCAATCCAACGCTTTGATTATTCTAAAGAAAACACATGCTCTTGGGCGTTCTTTAGTGATTTTTAAAAATCCCGTATCACGCAGTTAAAGTGGCGGGCATACTCTTCAAGGCTGGTGATCCCCAACCGCACCCATTTAGGATGTGACCATTGCGGTAGACCGATGTAAATCATAACGCGTGAAGGATCTCTTCCACGCTACGCACACGGGCGATGCGCGGGTAGATATGATTAATGCTGTTATTGTGTTGCTCGGCGCTGGCGGCACTACAGGCGTCTTCGGCAATCACCAGATTAAAGCCAAGTTCCCAGGCATTGCGGGCGGTGGATTCAACACCGATATTGGTCGAGATCCCACATAACACTATTGTATCGATACCTCGGCGGCGCAGTTGCAACTCCAGATCCGTACCGTAAAACGCACCCCACTGACGTTTGATGATTTCGATATCACTGTCAGTTGCACCTAATGCAGCTGGATGTTGCCACCAGTTTTCGGGCAACACTTTAGCGGGGGAGTGCCCCTATTAAGTTGTCAAGCATGTTATGACCCCTGCGGGGTATAAAAAGTCCCGTCGCGCATCATGGCGAACAGAACGTC
>NZ_JBDYCV010000205.1:0-2482 GCF_040495915.1 Shigella sp. FJ200513
CAGGGAAAAATATCATCAGATGGCTGCTTAAAAAAAGAACAAATGGTAGTGTCCGCTATTGCCAGTACACCTCACAGGCTACCTCAAGGCAGCCAGTAATTTGTCTGCATCGACAGGATTTTTGGGCGGAATGTTTTTCCGGGCTTCATGGAGTTCTGCCCGTAGTTCCTGATATTTCTCATCAACAGAATTTACCTGTGACTGAGCATCCAGCGGCTGCGTGTTCTGATGATGTTCAGTTGCATCCGGTTCCATTGTTTCAGCCGTTGCCTGTTCATCTGCCATTGCGCCAGATGGCTGCGTTTTTTCTTCATCATCCTGTTTTCCTTCTTCTGTTACACGTTGCGGCATCGGGGCAGAGGAGCGACCGCAGGCAATATCCACGATTTCCGGATCAGGGTTGGCATGATCGGTTTCAGTCAGTACCTTGTTCAGATATTCAGTGACGTGAGCGGGGATGACCTCGATACCAATCGGTGCTTCTTTCACTGACGCAACCACGATGGCGCGGGAATAATCCATCCCGCCAGGCATGGTGATGAATTTGTCGCGGAAAACAGAAAAGGGCGGTTTATTTTCAGCGATAATTTCCTCGACACGTTTAGCGTGTGCCGGATGAAGGTTATAAATGTCCACGTCCATTGAACGAGCCAGTACGCCAGTGGCTACGTCGCGCGCCAGTGACGTCAGATCGTGAACGAAACCTTCGCCGCGATCGGTGAGGTTCCCGCCGCCAGCATTAGCGCCGGAAGCCGTGCGCGTGATGCGTGAAACACGATTTCCTTTCATCCACTCTTTTGTCAGCAGACCGCGATCGGTGTAGTCTGCGTCCATGTATGCTTCGAAAAAAGCAGTCATCAGCCCCAGGCTTGAATTGCCTGGATTAGGGAAAACTCTGTCAGTATCACGCACCAGTTTGTGGAGATCGCGAATTTCCAGCGGATCGAGCAGGCTGGTTTTGTGGGAAACAGCCAGGGCAGTAACAGCTGGTAGTTCTTCATCCCGAGCAATGTGTAATGCCTGGAGTTCGTCGCGTGAAACGTGCGTTACTGGTTTTTCGCTGCCGTGTTGCGCAAGCCAGCGAATGGGCAGTTCCTGACCGGAAACTGGCAGGAGCATGTTCTCCTCAATTTCTGTCATGTCTTCGCCGTTGACGTTGGTATTGTCAGTGCTGGCCGGTTTGTCCTGAACAGAGGGAGAAGATGCGATAAATACCATTGTGATGCCATCTTCCCCGCCTTTTTCGTAACGGTTGCAGAATTCCGTATCAAATACGCCTTCTGGCGGGAGGTCATCAACAACGGGCAAATTGACGCGAACAGGTTTTTTAAAGTCATCTTCATCGTAGCCTGCATCGTCAATCGCAACAGCACCACGGGAGATGGCAATGGATAATTTTTTCGCTTCAGCCCAGTAAAAACCGCCTTTAATACCGAGACGTTTTCTTACTTTGTCATTTTTTGCTTCGTAATACAGTGGGTAAACTTGTTTATCGGTGTTCATTGTTTTTTAACCTCAACTCAGATTAAAATTACTGCGAGTGATGAATAAATGTCCCAGGTTCTTCATTCAGGCCTGCACAGTGTGCAGGCTTTCTTTTTTTCAGATTTCACCTTTTAATTTCATTGCAATCAGAGTTGCCAGAAATTCGGCTTTTTTTTCTGCGGGCAGATTCTTTCCTATGTGCACCAGACACATTTTTTTTACACCATCGTTAAGTGTTTTAACGTTGCCTGATGGACCGTCGATATCAACCACAGTGAATGGGGTTTCTTTATTTTCTGTCTTAATCACGTAGCCAATACGCTTTCCTTCCAGATTAACCTCGTGAACAATGTCATCAGTAGTTACAACAGTGGCTTCATAACTGGTAATCATGTTTTTCTCCTTAATTAAGGTTGAGCGAATCCCTGCCATTGCTGGCATAAATTCAGTTTCGGATAGTCAGTTAATTAAAGTTCGTGTGCCATCTGGTCTTTTTCGGCACAGATTTCACTACAATATTTTTTCATTTCCGTCGTTGGTATAACTCCACGCATGAAATGAAGTGGTCTTGTAATGATTTTGCTTTCTTCAATTTCTTTATTGCAAAGGTGATAAGCACATTTTATTTTCTTAGTCATTACCATGACTCCGCCTTTACAGGTAAACCATCACGACCGAGGAAGACTTTAATCATGCAGTCAGAAATGCATGTTTTTGTAGTCAGGCTACGAATATAAAGTTTTCGCTTTTTAATATTGTTTGCCGAGGCGATATATGTCCGACCTTCATGAAGAATATAATCGCCAGGAGTCACACACTGACGTGGTATTTCATCAGTTCCGAAGTGATGAGCAATCATGGAAGCCTCCTTAATAAACAGTCTTACAAAGGAAATCTCAGGAAAGTTATTTAATACTTAGCAGCTGGATTTGCCCCTATATTTCCAGACATCTGTTATCACTTAACCCATTACAAGCCCGCTGCCGCAGATATTCCC
>NZ_JBDYCV010000206.1:0-2400 GCF_040495915.1 Shigella sp. FJ200513
GCCTCCGGCATGGGCAATGATGCCACCGTCGAACTCTCTCCAGTTGCTGGACGAAACGTTCTCGGTATCCGGGACGGAATCATCAGCGACCAGACAGCATTGAGAATGCTTCAGGAGTACATCAGGATCCAATGCCTTGGGGGGTAGCGGTAATTTTACTCATTATCCTTCAAATCAGATTCTGTTGTCAGAGGAATGGGGGACGCTGGATTCGCAAGAGCTTTTTATGGGCAGTTTAGCTAAAAAAAGGCAACACGAAGCTAAAACTACCAACATAAAGTGCTGACCAGCTAGCAGCTGAAATCAGACTCACTGTATACACTTTCACTGGATGAAGTTGCAACATTCCTGCCACCAAAGGAGCAATGTAACGCAGCACGGCGATAAAGCGCGAAGTGAAAAGTATTGACACAGAGTTATTTTGCAACTGAAGGCGAACCCGTTCTATTGTATTGGAACGGCTCGATATTATACATGCAAGTTGAGGGATATGCCCAATTATTATACCAAGATGGTAATTAACGATAGTACCGCACCATGCGCCACTCATGACCGTGATTCCAGCTTCCCATGGTGAAAGAGTCGTCTTGCTGACTGTAATTACAGTGGCCATCATAATTGATGCTGGTGGCAATATCGCCGAAATGAGTAAAGTGGATTTTGTGAACGCTATTATAAAAAGAAGCCCCCATAGGCGATATGGATGAAGTACAAAATAGTTCATCAAAGCATTTATCCACTCCATCAATGTCTTTCCTTCTGTGAATTTTTCTTTGCTATTTAACCGTGATACGACTTAATTTAGGCTTAAACACCTTACATTTACAAGGTACTCCTGTGGGGGGCCCTGCCACGGAGCGTCGCAGGAGTGAGTGATGAGGAAGAATTAAAGCAACCTATTGTGACAGGCAGCGATAACAGTAAATCACAGGAAGCATAATCATGGCAAAACCGGACTGGGAGGCCATCGAATCGGCATACCGGGCCGGAGTCCTTAGCCTCCGTGATATAGGCGAGAAATACGGCGTTACAGAAGGGGCTATCAGGAAGAGGGCCAAAAAGCTTGATTGGGCACGCAGTGGCGGTACGCAGGTTTGCAAAAATGGTACGCAAAAAAGGAAAGTGCGTACCAGCAGAAAGCCTGCCATTACTGGCCTTACACAAAAAAGTACGCAACTAAAAACAGAATCTACACCGGATACGAAACCGATACGCGGAATGCGTACCGATCCCCCGACTAACCCATTCCAACCCGGTAACCAGCAGGCATTAAAACACGGTGGTTATGCCCGTCGCCTTCTGCTCAAAGATGAGGTGATAGAGGACGCTAAAGCGTTGACGCTCGAGGACGAATTATTTCGCCTTCGTGCTAACAACCTTGTCGCTGCAGAGAATATTGGTCGGTGGTTGGTGTCGCTGGAAGATGCTAATGGGGACCAGGAAAGGAAGATGCTGATTGAAAATATCAGCGCCGCCGAGAAAGCAATGATGCGCAATACAGTTCGTATTGAGTCCATCGTTGGCACGCTTGCGACGGTAGGAAAAATATTTGCTGATACAGCCTACCGCAAGGCCGCCACTGATAAGGTGTCTCTGGAGGCTGATCGTCTTCGCCGTGATGCAGGTATTGATGATGGCAATGGAGAGCGTGACCTCAATGACTTCTACTCTGACATCCAAACCGACGCTGAATCCGGCTTTACGTAGTTTCTGGACTATGCGGGCACGTAACAAAGTGCTTTATGGTGGTCGGTCATCGTCAAAATCATGGGATGCCGCTGGCATTGCCATATTTCTGTCGAATAAATACACCCTGCGTTTTTGTTGTGCCCGTCAGATCCAGAATAAAATCGAAGAGTCGGTGTATACCCTGCTCAAAATTCAGATAGACAGGTTTGGTCTGCGGCACCGTTTCCGTATTCTGAACAACAAAATCATTAACCGGGTTACTGGCTCGGAATTTGTTTTTTATGGATTATGGCGCAACATCGAAGAAATTAAGTCACTGGAGGGGATCGATATGTTGTGGTTGGAAGAAGCCCACGCACTGACGGAATACCAGTGGAAAATTCTGGAGCCAACGATCCGTAAAGAGGGTTCGGAATGCTGGTTCATATTCAACCCCGGACTTGTTACTGATTTCGTCTGGCGCAACTTCGTTGTTGATCCGCCCGAAGGCACTCTCATCCGCAAAATTAACTATGACGAAAATCCGTTTCTGTCTGACACCATGCTTAAGGTTATCGACGCGGCGCGACGCCGTGATCCGGATGGTTTTAAACATGTGTATGAGGGCGTTCCGGAGTCTGATGATGATGCGGCAATTAGACTGGCCCCCTGAATCTCCAGACAACCAGTATCACTTATTTAAGTGATAGTCTTAATACTAGTTTTTAGACT
>NZ_JBDYCV010000207.1:0-2383 GCF_040495915.1 Shigella sp. FJ200513
CTGTTCGCCATGATGCGCGACGGGACTTTTTATACCCCGCAGGGGTCATAACATGCTTGACAACTTAATAGGGGCACCCCCCGACAGACCTGTGCTATCGGAAAGAAAAAAGGCCATCAGCAAAACTCTGATGACCTGAATCACCTTTACCAATATTGTATGAAAAAACACGCACGACTAATTGACAATAATTTTCATTTCCATTAAAAAAGATCGCGTAGCATTCTTAATTCATGAGGAACTTTACCCGCCAGCAATCTGAGTAGCGAAAGCTGTTCATCCCCAATGTTTTTGCTGGCGGGTCCTTTTTTCTACGGTCCTCCTCCCCGGAGGGGGGCATTTCATTATTTTTCTAATCGTTACTGGTGAGAAGGCGGAAGAAAAAGCCAGTTCTTCGCCCCTAAATAACAGCATGATTCCAGTCCATGCAAAATCTGATTTCCAGCTCACACATACCGAGCGCTGTACAAAAAACCGCCAGCCAAGGCAGTTAAGAGTGTGTTCCCGGGGTTTGCTTAGAATATTTTGTAAGTTGTCCGAAGAGATATTTACAACACCAGAATGATGAATCATCAGTCCCCTGCCAGAGGTTCACTACGTAACCTGACCGACAATGCACCATTCTGGTGCTGAAAAAAGAGCACTGGAACTGCAACAAAACAACATCACAGAACAGGAGATGGTAAGGAGTCAGACATTCCCACACAATATTGTGTCAGTGCAAATAACAACCTTCGTCTCAAATCTCGCTGGAGCGGGCAGCGGGAATCGAACCCGCATCATCAGCTTGGAAGGCTGAGGTAATAGCCATTATACGATGCCCGCATATGGTGCCGACTACCGGAATCGAACTGGTGACCTACTGATTACAAGTCAGTTGCTCTGCCTGCTGAGCTAAGTCGGCGCTGGCCCACCACCGAGGACTCGAACCTCGGACCGTCAACTTAGAAGGTTGATGCTCTATCCGGATGAGCTAGTGGTGGTTGGTGGCCCTTGCTGGACTTGAACCAGCGACCTGGCGATTATGAGTCGCTCGCTCTCACCACTGAGCTAAAGGGCCGGAGGCAGAATAATAACCATATGTCATCACATCTGCAAACTCATCTGACCACCAGCACGTTTAACGTCCTGTGCCATTTTTCAGGCATAAAAAAACCGCTCGGCGGCGGGTTTTGCTTACTTTACCATCGCGTACAAAATCGGCAAAGTATCAGATTTGCATGAGATATATGCCTTTTAATCTACTTTTGCAATACTTTGCTTTGAAAATGCCGCTTTTTGTTCTGAACGTGTTCTCATCACAAACAATAAAGCCTCACTATCCAGTCGGTGAAAAATGTGTTTCATTACAACCCAGTGACCAGTAAATGTTTTGGACCAGTTTTTGGTTGTTACTCCCGCCAGTAATGCCAGCTCCTGATATTCATAACCTTCCCCACCAAAAAGTTCTGCTTTTACCGCCTGCGCCGCCAGCCAGATTAATTTTTTCAGGCGTTCCTGTGTTTTCTCTGCAATTTTCCTAGTGCCAGAATGAGCCTTAAACTCTTCCCACGCCCAGTGGGTTATGGTGATCTGATACTCCCAGCAAATACTTCCGCTGTAACACCACAACAACCAGGCTTTATAGTGCTCTTCAAGAGACAGAACAGCCCGCCGCCACGATGATGTCGAAAACGCAACCTGACTGACCAGAGGAATTGACGCCCCCTTCGCCAGTGATTGTTTTCCCGGGATTGGTGGATTATCCCGCGTTATCATTTTTCCGGTCACCTCATCGCGGTACCGGATTTTTTTACGCCTGTAACGCCCTGTATCGAACATGGCATTCTCCTGCCAGGCTTCAAGCTGACCTTTTGTCGCCCCACTCAAATCAGCGGTGGCGATAATGAGCTGCTCACGAACAAACTGTAAATACTGGTTATTCATGCACACTCCAGCTCTGTGATTTTTATCCCCAACCGACCACCAGGAACAGGCAGTCCGCGCACAATATTGGTTTCATCAAACTGCTCGTCGTCGATAAGCAACCCCGCATGTGTCAGTGCATCCAGTGGTGCTTTCAGGATATTGTCCAGGTCACGACGCCGCTTATCCGGTGGCTCTGCAATAATCTTTATCGCCAGTCTTCCGGACAGGCTTAATTTCAGTCGCTGCTGACGGACAATAAGCGCCACATCCCGGCGATAACGCTCACCGGCTTTTGATACAAAATATGTGCTGCCACGACGTCGCCAGTAAGTATTCACCGTCGGCGGATAAGGTAAAATAAACTCATGGCGCATCAGCGCAGCACCTCCTGCACCAGCTTTTCAAACTTTCCGACTCTGGTTTCCAGCTCTGCCACACAGTCCACCAGCTCATCTACTGCTTTCTGTGCGCGATG
>NZ_JBDYCV010000208.1:0-2375 GCF_040495915.1 Shigella sp. FJ200513
ATGGAAATGGAAGCCACGCAAGCACCTTAAAATCACCATCATACACTAAATCAGTAAGTTGGCAGCATTACCCTGTTACCCATCCAATTGTTCAAAATTCTTGCTGATGAAACCCGTCTGGGCATCGTTTTACTGCTTAGCGAACTGGGAGAGTTATGCGTCTGCGATCTCTGCACTGCCCTCGATCAGTCGCAGCCCAAGATATCCCGCCATCTGGCATTGCTGCGTGAAAGCGGGCTATTGCTGGACCGCAAGCAAGGTAAGTGGGTTCATTACCGCTTATCGCCGCATATTCCAGCATGGGCGGCGAAAATTATTGATGAAGCCTGGCGATGTGAACAGGAAAAGATTCAGGCAATTGTCCGCAACCTGGCCAGACAAAACTGTTCCGGAGACAGTAAGAACATTTGCAGTTAAAAATTTAGCTAAACACATATGGATTTGCACATGTGTTTTATCCGGGAGGCATTATGTTACTGGCAGGCGCTATCTTTGTCCTGACCATCGTATTGGTTATCTGGCAGCCGAAAGGTTTAGGCATCGGCTGGAGTGCAACGCTCGGCGCGGTACTGGCGTTGGTTACGGGCGTGGTTCATCCGGGTGATATTCCGGTGGTGTGGAATATCGTCTGGAACGCGACGGCGGCGTTTATTGCCGTCATTATCATCAGCCTGCTGCTGGATGAGTCCGGCTTTTTTGAATGGGCAGCGCTGCACGTTTCACGCTGGGGCAATGGACGCGGTCGCTTGCTGTTTACCTGGATTGTCCTGCTCGGCGCCGCCGTTGCGGCCCTGTTTGCCAATGATGGCGCGGCGCTTATTTTGACGCCGATTGTCATCGCCATGCTGCTGGCTTTAGGATTCAGTAAAGGCACGACGCTGGCGTTCGTGATGGCGGCCGGATTCATTGCCGATACCGCCAGCCTGCCGCTTATTGTCTCCAACCTGGTGAATATCGTTTCCGCTGATTTCTTTGGCCTCGGCTTTCGCGAATACGCCTCGGTGATGGTGCCGGTGGATATCGCCGCGATTGTTGCCACGCTGGTGATGCTACATCTCTATTTTCGCAAAGATATTCCGCAGAACTACGATATGGCGCTGCTGAAATCTCCCGCAGAAGCGATCAAAGATCCTGCTACGTTCAAAACTGGCTGGGTTGTTTTACTGCTTCTGCTGGTGGGATTTTTCGTCCTGGAACCGCTCGGCATTCCGGTGAGCGCCATTGCAGCTGTGGGCGCACTGATATTATTTGTCGTCGCTAAACGCGGTCATGCGATTAATACGGGTAAAGTCCTGCGCGGTGCCCCCTGGCAGATTGTCATCTTCTCGCTCGGCATGTATCTGGTGGTTTATGGCCTGCGCAATGCCGGATTAACGGAATATCTTTCTGGCGTACTCAACGTGCTGGCGGATAACGGCCTGTGGGCCGCGACGCTCGGCACCGGATTCCTCACCGCCTTCCTCTCTTCTATTATGAACAATATGCCGACGGTACTGGTTGGCGCGTTGTCCATTGATGGCAGCACGGCATCTGGCGTTATCAAAGAAGCGATGGTTTATGCCAACGTGATTGGCTGCGATTTGGGGCCGAAAATTACCCCGATTGGTAGCCTGGCAACGCTGCTCTGGCTGCACGTACTTTCGCAGAAGAATATGACTATCAGCTGGGGATATTACTTCCGTACAGGGATTATCATGACCCTGCCTGTGCTGTTTGTGACGCTGGCTGCGCTGGCGCTACGTCTCTCTTTCACTTTGTAATGAGATACTGATATGAGCAACATTACCATTTATCACAACCCGGCCTGCGGCACGTCGCGTAATACGCTGGAGATGATCCGCAACAGCGGCACAGAACCGACCATTATCCATTATCTGGAAACTCCGCCAACGCGCGATGAACTGGTCAAACTCATTGCCGATATGGGGATTTCCGTACGCGCGCTGCTGCGTAAAAACGTCGAACCGTATGAGGAGCTGGGCCTTGCGGAAGATAAATTTACTGACGATCGGTTAATCGACTTTATGCTTCAGCACCCGATTCTGATTAATCGCCCGATTGTGGTGACGCCGCTGGGAACTCGCCTGTGCCGCCCTTCAGAAGTGGTGCTGGAAATTCTGCCAGATGCGCAAAAAGGCGCATTCTCCAAGGAAGATGGCGAGAAAGTGGTTGATGAAGCGGGTAAGCGCCTGAAATAAAGCGGCGATATCCACTGCCGATAGTTGGTAAAGTGCGCTTTGTTTATGTCGGATGCGACGCTAACGCGTCTTATCCGACCTACAAAACCGTGCAAATTCAGGTAATGCTGCCAACTTACTAATTTAGTGTATGATGGTGATTTTAAGGTGCTTGCGTGGCTTCCATTTCCATCAGAT
>NZ_JBDYCV010000209.1:0-2340 GCF_040495915.1 Shigella sp. FJ200513
TTTCTGCTCATTATTAGCTCCTTCTGATGCCATTCTATTTCAGGAAGGAGTGTCCGTTAAACTCAGGCTACCTCAAACGCCCGTGCCGGTGTGCCGGGCAGCGATGAGGAAACCCGTGCGGACTTTGAAAACCGCCGACGTAATTCAGTTGCCCGTAATGCCCGGAATATTCTGGAAGCCATCCGGGGTGAAATACTCTCCACGGTAGAAAACGTGGTGGATGTTTACGTCACCCATAATCCGAAAAAAACAGAACAAAAAGCCGGAGTCAGTATCCATTAACACCCGGTTCGCTTTATGTTGGCGTGTACGGCGGCAGCCCGGCAGATATCGCGGCGGCCATCTGGCGTAAGGCTCCGCCGGGTATTGATATGAATGGCAACACAACGTTCACTGTTGCAGATAAGGAGTACGATCCGCCGTATCCTGAATACGTGATCAGCTGGCAGACACTCAAACCCGTCAGTCTGCATGTCAGTGTGACGCTGAAAAAAAGTGACTACCTGCCTTCAGATATTACCCGACAGGTACAGCAATCCGTGCTGGACGCATTTAATGGTACAGATGGTGGTCTGCGGGCAAGAGTTGCCTCTGTTGTCTCTGCCGGGCGCTACTATGCCGGCATTTACAAAACCGATCCGGAACATATTGATATTCTGGGCCTTACTGTGAGCCGTGATGGTTCGTCATGGACAACGGCTGTCACTTTCGGGATAGATGAGATTCCGGTTCTGGATGTGTCGGATATCAGTGTGAAACTCCAGGAGGCATAACGTGCAGAATGTGGCTGCCACTGTGCTTGCGCAGTATGCTGCCAGCCCCCGACTCAATGCCCTCATTAACAGCTTTAACGCAGCGCTTTCCCCCGACAGTTTTATCAGTGATTTTTATGGTCTTATCTGGAACATCGATACCGCAGAAAAGTATGGTCTTGATGTCTGGGGAAAGATTGTGGGTGTCAGTCGCTGGCTGACGGTAAAGGACGATTTTAATTACCTGGGCTTCAGCGAGTCCAGGATGGACACCCCGGTAATGGATGATCCCTGTCCGTTTAATCAGGCACCGTTTTACAACGGAAAATCGGATACCCGGACTGTTGACCTGTCTGATGCTGTATACCGGCGGCTGATACTGATGAAAGCCATGTCGAACATTACTGACTGTTCCGTTCCGGATATTAACCTGATGCTGAGATTTATGTTCGGAAAAAAACGCCGGGCTTATGTTCTGAATAATGGCGGGCTGAGGATGAGTTACGTCTTTGAGTCCGCGCTCTCGTTGGCAGAACTGGCGATTATCCAGTCGTCGGGTGCACTGCCATCCCCGCCGGGTGTTTATGTTTCAGTAGTTTTAAAGGAGTCCCGTAATGAAGGCCAGTGATAAACCCCGCCAGCTGGCGGTCCCCTTTGCGAGTACCGGAGATAAAAACCGTATCCCGGACAAGGCGACACAGCAGACCAGAGAGAGCGGTAATGCTGCGTATGATTCAGGTTTTCCTCCGGTGACCATGACAGCGGTCTCAGCGGGAGGTATACCGCCACACGGCAAGGATTTTAACGGTCTGATGTACGATATTACCGCAGCAATACGGTTCGCCCAGGCTGGCGGTTTGTACACGTATAATGCCGGTTTTGCGGGGGCCATTGGTGGATATGCAAAAGGAGCCATTCTCGCCGGAGTCGCAACAACAGCGGTCTGGCTGAATACCACGGACGATAACCTGACCGATCCTGAAGGCTCCGACAGTGCGGGCTGGGTAAATCTTCTTGAGGATCCGAAAAGGATATTCCTGCGGCAGAAGAACAATCTGTCAGACCTTCAGAATAAAGGGACGGCACGGGATAATCTTCAGGTTTACAGTAAAGAGCAGTCAGATCAACGCTATGTTCATCGGGAAGGCGATAAAATAACCGGAGAGCTGAAAATCCGTGGTGTTAATGCGCTGAGGATTTTCAACGAAGCTTTTGGCCTGATTTTTCGTCGTTCGGAAGAGTGCCTGCACCTTATTCCCACCAGTGAAGGTCAGGGGGAAAATGGCGATATTGGTCCCCTGCGCCCGTTCACCATTAATTTGCGGACGGGTGAAATATCCATGTCGCATAAAGTGTCTGTTGGCGGTGGTTCGCAGGTCAATGGTGCGCTGGGTATCGGCGTTCAGAACGCCCTGGGGGGGAATTCAATTGTTCTTGGTGATAATGACACCGGATTTAAACAGAATGGAGACGGTATTCTGGATGTTTATGCTAATAGTCAGCGTGTATTCCGCTGGATTTGCCCCTATATTTCCAGACATCTGTTATCACTTAACCCATTACAAGCCCGCTGCCGCAGATATTCCCG
>NZ_JBDYCV010000210.1:0-2318 GCF_040495915.1 Shigella sp. FJ200513
CGGTGGAGCTGCATGACAAGGTCATCGGGCATTATCTGAACATAAAACACTATCAGTAAGTTGGAGTCATTACCGGCATCGCCATACTATGAATATTGTGTTTGTCGTGATTCAATTTTTATTTATAACCTCTACCCGGAGCAAATTCAGGTAGGTCATGCATAAAAATATCTTTCTATACTACGAAAATTATTTTTGTGAAAGTATTGACAACGCTAACTATTTTTAATTATATATTCATGATGCTCTAGGCATCACATTTTCTCCATGGGGTATTCCCTCCGCCGGCACTATGTGTTGCTGGCGTTTTTTTTATCAATTCTTACTTTTTAATCCCACTGTCCTTTCCACCAGAAACATACCTCGTTTCTACTGTATTTTGAGAATATAGTTCCCAGAATACCAATTATATATAATACGTTGTAATATATGTATTCCAATTAAAGCCGTTATTATAATAATTATCATATATGGTTATTTTCATGTTGATTTCGTCAGAAATAGAAAATGCTGATGATGAATTGTGAATAATCAAACTGACCTCTAATTATCCTGTATAGAGTAGTGCTTATTTTCGACTCAATTTCTACTGATTAGATTATGGTTATCAGTACAGTGGGTTATGAAAAACGGACTGGATCTGCCAGCAGTGCTTCTATTATTATTCAAAAAGAACTTCAGCCGGACAATGCTATAATCCAGGGAAAGGCTATAAGCTCTGTTGGACGGAATGTGGAAATCAGCACTGGTAAAAAGGGGAACTGACATTAACACAAGAAGGATTCCTGCAAGCAACTGCTTATCTGCCCGGAACGCAGAATTAAAGCATAACCACACAGGAGCCAGAATACTGTGGTCGTACGCATTCAGTATTGTGACAACTAATAGAAATAAAAATCTGGCCGGTGCGAATATTAAACGATGCGATACCGTATAGTGTAAGTCAAAAGTAACGGGGTATTTAAACCATCTTTTCATATTTATTTAACATAATGCAGATTCTGATGTATTAGTTCAGTTGTTCGCCAGAATCAGCGCTCGATCACTATGCGTTTTAGCAGTGTGCTGAAGAAGTTCTTCATCACTGCGTTATTCAGACCGTTTCCTTTGTGCGGCATATTTTGTGCTACTCCATGGGGCTTTAACTTTGCCTATAGCCTGCGATTCGATATTGCCAACCCTGATCCATATGCAGCGACGGGGCATCCTCTGGCCGGGCACTGTGAATGCATCGTATAGCATCGTATTAACGATGCTCCATCACCGACCTTTCTGACAAGCTGTAGGAGATAATTTCCCGGTTAAACAGATCGGAGAACTGGCGACAGGTACCACTTTTCCCCTGTACCGAGAACTCTGTAACATCCGCTCCCATTTTTCGTTGGCCTTTGTCAAAGTTCCGGCTCAGGATATTGGGCGCAGATCACTTATTTGGTGGACACCACTTTGTCGGATGCTTCAGATTATGACCAGATGGATTTCGCTGGACGCTTACGATTACATGCACCATATTGTCAACGATTACGCCACTGAGTGTATGACACACATTAAAGCGTTAGGCTCAGGCCTTATTACAATGTCATGCTAGTGGGCTTGTACGCCGTAAATATCTGCATGATACCAGAATGACCGGCAAACAAAGGTGCCCCGGCAAGCTCGTCAGTGAATATAAAGAAAATCAAGTGCGCTGATAACGATGCCACATCTGTGGTTGGTGGCAATATGCAGATTGTTGTTATTTGTCTTCATTGCATTCTAAGAAGTGTTTCTTATCAGACCTGATTTTTTTGCCATTATTTTTAATGAGGTCTTCAAGTGGAAAATAGGTTAGGCGTTCATGTGGCAGCGCGGCACGTCCCCATTTAGTGGCAAACTCCCGTTGGCGTGCCTGTAACAGTTGCTCCAGCCTTTTTATTTTGTTCTCATTCATCCGGTTTTCCTCGTATGCTGCATCACACCACTGTGCTAATGAAAAATGTAATCAGTGTGGTGGACGTGTTTTATCCGCATTGGAATTGTCGTCAACTAAAGGAGATGAGGCCCGTTTGTATCGCAATGGGTCTATGGCGCTCATGCCCGTTTGCTGTTCGATAATGGCTTCTCTGAGCATACGGTGTTGCAGTTCTCGTAAAAACTTTGCGTCTTCTGGTGATAAATCCATTGTTATTACTCGTAAAGCAATGCGCTGTAGTGCCTTACGCTACCTAGACTGGCCCCCTGAATCTCCAGACAACCAGTATTACTTATTTAAGTGATAGTCTTAATACTAGTTTTTAGACTAGTCATTGGAGTACAGATGATTGATGTCTTAGGGCCGG
>NZ_JBDYCV010000211.1:0-2304 GCF_040495915.1 Shigella sp. FJ200513
TCATTGGAGCACCTGTGTTGTTCTGAGGTGAGCATATCACCTCTGTTCAGGTGGCCAAATTCAGTGTGCCACTTCATTAGAGAGCAATTTACGCATTAAAGGAATGACTGAAAGAGCCTGTAAACCCTTTTGTGTAAGTGCTTTTGCCGGTCAGTTAAAGGTGGCCATTTAAACGGTCACCAAATTCGATCATAAAACGGTTCATGGCCGGCTTCCAGTTGCGGATCGGCATCGTCCATTTCTTGGTCGCCGCCTGGATAGCCAGGTACACCACCTTCATCGCTGATTCGTCCGTAGGGAACACCTTGAGTTCATATTAATGGAATTTTCTACAAATAGCCTCCGTGGTTTTGAGGGGGGATTACAGACGATCCATAGTAGTAATCCAATGAGTTCTTGAGCGCGGCGACATGTTTGGACGCCTTGGCAAAAATTAGAGCCTGCTTGAAGTGCAGGCGAGCACGTGCTTGGACGATTGATCCATTCGCGGTCAAAAACTCAATCTTGGATGACAGCGTGTCAGGAAATCCAATATCGAAGTCCCGCCCCGTGTCAAAGTAGGGCATTTCATGATCAAAGGACGAAGCTTCCCAGGCCACTTCCCTAATATTCCAGCCGCTAGAAACAAGATTTCGTACGACTTCATCAACTTTTTTGCTTTCCAACTTGTCACAAAGTGCATAGGCAAGAGCTTTGGCGGCAGACACGTGCGTTTCCTCTTAAACATAGGTCGAACGGATACCCGAGGCAAAGCGGAGCATTAGTCCCAAAGCATCTCCGGTAGATCCGGAGGCTCCATACTGAAGGCATGGCATCTTGGGCATTGATATTTGAAACTTCTCTCTAGATAGCAGGGATTTCTTGGCCTTGCCTCATGCTGATAGCTTGTAAATATCACACGATCCTTAGCCCCACAAAGTGAGCATACTCCGTAGCTTTCATTTATAGAAATCGTCGTTAGATTGTCGCAGCATGTGCACGTTCCGACTATTTGCTCAGGAAGCATCGCCATACCTTGGCCTAGGTAAAGAAGATCAGACTCGTAGCCACATCGGTGGCAACTGAGCTTGTACGCAATGCCCATCTGGTTGTCTCACCTGAATCGTAACGTCAGAGCTATTCATCCATCCATTCGGCATCAATGTATGCCACTAAGCCGACCAGCTGACCGTTTGGACTGAAGTATGTTGCCTGCACCCCACTTGACATCTCATCAATACCACCGCACTGCGCTAGGCGCCGGTCCCACTTGCCCACAGAAGCGTCAGGATCGGCTGAGTTCCCCAAGACCCTTGTGAGCCATGCCTCCTTTAACTCAACCTCTCGAATGATTGCGTCGGCCAGCTCCTCCGCGTTATCTAGTTCGACATAGTCTGGAATTCGGACGTACGTTCTGAACACAGCTGGATACTTACTTGGGCGATTGTCATACATGACATCAACAATGTACCCGTTTGTGTAACCGTCTCTTGGAGGTTCGTATGACACTAGTGGTTCCCCTCAGCTTGCGACTAGATGTTGAGGCCTAACATTTTATTAGAGAGCAGGCTAGTTGCTTAGATACATGATCTTCAGGCCGTTATCTGTCAGGGCAAGCGAAAATTGGCCATTTATGACGACCAATGCCCCGCAGAAGCTCCCATCTTTGCCGCCATAGACGCCGCGCCCCCCTTTTGGGGTGTAGAACATCCTTTTGCCAGATGTGGAAAAGAAGTTCGTTGTCCCATTGTTGGCAATGACGTAGTAGCCGGCGAAAGTGCGAGACCCATTTGCGCTATATATAAGCCTACGATTTCCGTTGCGACTATTGTCGTAATTGGATGAACTATTATCGTAGTTGCTCTCAGAGTTGTCGTAATTTGATGGACTATTGTCGTAATTGCTTATGGAGTTGTCGTAGTTGCTTGGAGAAATGTCGTAGTTGGATGGGGAGTAGTCATAGGGAAGACGAGCTTCATCCACTAAAACAATTGGCAGGTCAGCAAGTGCCTGCCCCGATGCCATCGCAAGTACGAGGCTTAGAACCACCTTCAACAGATCGCGCATAGTCTTCCCCAGCTCTCTAACGCTTGAGTTAAGCCGCGCCGCGAAGCGGCGTCGGCTTGAACGAATTGTTAGACATTATTTGCCGACTACCTTGGTGATCTCGCCTTTCACGTAGTGAACAAATTCTTCCAACTGATCTGCGCGCGAGGCCAAGCGATCTTCTTGTCCAAGATAAGCCTGCCTAGCTTCAAGTATGACGGGCTGATACTGGGCCGGCAGGCGCTCCATTGCCCAGTCGGCAGCGACATCCTTCGGCGC
>NZ_JBDYCV010000212.1:0-2282 GCF_040495915.1 Shigella sp. FJ200513
GTGTGCCCGGAGTTCAGGGCGGGCATGGATGCTTAAATGAACCGCGAGTCTGTCTGGAATATTGAACCGGTAACTCACGATGAGAAACCCAACAATCCCACCGGGTGTGACGGTGGAGAACCTGAGCGGCAGTGACCTGCGGCATGCCCGCAGGGTGATGTAACCCGCTGACAACGGGGATTGAGGCGAGATCACTAAGCCGAGATGATCCTCAAGGTTAAGTACTGAAAGGCTGAAGAACATGAACCCGTTAATCCGCCTCTGTGGGTTGAAAACGTCACCACGGCCTACGTGATCTGACAGGCCGTGCAGGAGGAACTGGCAGTGATACGTAAGCACTGCCGGTCGAAGGTGTTTTGACATGTATGCGAAACACCGGGGCAGCAGCGTCTATCACACTTGCGTTGCTGACTTCTGCCAACTTGCGGCAAGCAAGGATAAAGAGTGCGACGGGCAGCCTCCTCAGTATGCCTGAGTCCAGGCAGGTAAACCGGGGAAGGTCAGCGACGGATGTTAAGGGGGCATGGCTCCGATGACGCGCTGGCTGGCGGAGCTTCCGTAGTAGTCCGCGATGGGGAAAGCCCATTACATGGCGAAGGGAAGCAGTTTGAATGTGTTTGCGACGTGAATTAACTGACCTAACGAGGTGAAGACCTTTGATAATCAGCGAAATGCAACGCAAGCTTGCCACATGGGCAGCCACCGATCCGTCCCTACGGATTCAACGGCTGCTGCGTCTGATAACACAACCAGAATGGCTGGCTGAAGCGGCGCGGATCACGCTTTCATCAAAGGGGGCCCATACCCCCGGCGTTGATGGCGTGAACAAAACAATGCTACAGGCCAGACTGGCTGTTGAGCTGCAAATCCTCAGGGATGAATTACTCTCAGGCCACTACCAGCCCTTGCCCGCCAGACGGGTTTACATCCCTAAAAGCAACGGCAAACTGCGACCACTGGGTATCCCCGCGTTGCGGGATCGTATTGTTCAGCGGGCCATGCTGATGGCGATGGAGCCGATATGGGAGAGTGATTTTCATACGCTCTCATATGGCTTCCGGCCTGAGCGCAGTGTCCACCACGCGATCCGCACGGTGAAATTACAGCTCACAGACTGTGGTGAAACCCGGGGACGCTGGGTGATTGAAGGCGACCTGTCCAGTTACTTCGACACCGTACATCATCGACTGCTGATGAAGGCTGTACGCCGCAGGATCAGTGACGCACGTTTCATGACTCTGCTGTGGAAAACCATCAAGGCGGGACATATCGATGTCGGTCTCTTTCGGGCGGCCAGTGAAGGTGTGCCACAGGGCGGTGTTATATCGCCGCTATTATCGAACATCATGCTGAATGAGTTCGATCAATACCTGCATGAGCGCTACCTGAGCGGGAAAGCCAGAAAAGATCGGTGGTACTGGAATAACAGTATCCAACGGGGCCGAAGTACGGCGGTCAGAGAAAACTGGCAGTGGAAACCCGCGGTGGCGTACTGCCGCTATGCCGATGATTTTGTCCTCATCGTCAAAGGCACCAAAGCACAGGCGGAAGCCATCAGGGAGGAGTGTCGGGGTGTGCTCGAAGGCAGTCTGAAACTCAGGCTGAACATGGATAAGACTAAAATCACCCATGTTAATGACGGCTTTATCTTTCTGGGGCACAGGATCATTCGCAAACGCAGTCGTTATGGCGAGATGCGAGTGGTCTCAACGATCCCGCAGGAGAAAGCCAGAAACTTCGCCGCATCGCTGACAGCACTGTTATCAGGCAACTACAGTGAAAGCAAAGTCGATATGGCTGAACAACTCAACCGAAAACTGAAAGGCTGGGCCATGTTCTATCAGTTCGTTGATTTTAAGGCCAAAGTCTTCAGTTATATCGACCGTGTCGTGTTCTGGAAGCTGGCTCACTGGCTGGCCCGCAAATACCGTACAGGTATCGCTTCCCTGATGAGGTGGTGGTGTAAATCACCGAAACCGGGTCAGAGCAAAACGTGGGTTTTATTTGGTAAAACCAATCACGGCAAGCTCAGCGGCGAAATACTGTACCGGTTGGTGGGGCAAGGCAAGAAGCTGTTCCGCTGGCGGCTACCCGAAGGTAATCCCTATCTGAGGACGGAGACCAGAAACACGTATACATCGCGCTTTACAGAAGTGGCAATGGCGTTCGCCAGCATTTAAATGGAGAGCCGGATGCGCTGAAAGGTGCACGTCCGGTTCGGGGAGGAGAGGCAGGGAAATAGTCCGACTACGCCCTGCCTCTTACTCTACTCAGCACATGGC
>NZ_JBDYCV010000213.1:0-2259 GCF_040495915.1 Shigella sp. FJ200513
CCTGATTCAGTTAGTTGTGATGTTACTTATATTGGCGTAGATACATTTAGGGTGACCCTGCGCAATACGCTTAGCGGGGCAGGAATCTCCAGTTCGTTTGCATTTAGCATTACCAGACTAATATAAATACATTCGCCGCCCCATTTGGACATATATGTAGGGCGGCTTATGTTTATTGTTTATTGATTGTTGTTTGTTAATGTGGGTATTAATTCTTTTACTAAAGTTGTGGTTTGTTTTGTTAATTTGATGAATGGCGTCTCTATTAATTTAAAAGTTAGGCATGATGTGAACGTAATAAGAAATGCAGTTGTGCTTACCAGTATGATAAATGTATTTTCAGTGTAATTATTAGGAATAATCCACGTCATTAGGCAATAAAGGAATATCCCATGCAGAAGGTAAACGCTGTAGGTAGTTTCTCCTAGCTTTCTGGTTATATTTAATCTTAATATTCCATACAAATCACAACCTGATGCGATAATGATAAATGTTATTCCACAAAGAATCAGTGGTAGCGGTGCGTAAGTTGTTTTGAAATACGTCATTTCAAAAACCATTATCGCAGTTATTATAATTGGTGTTACTTTTGCTTTGGCAATTCCATTGACTATCTTTGATTTATTTAGCAAAAATGCCAGGAGCCCAAAAAGAAATGATGCTATGTGTATTTTACTGAAAAATAAATGAAAACAAATAGCGATATTGCGCTAATCATAACCATGTAAATACTGACTTTTCTTTTTATGAGCGCGGAAATTACCGGAAGAGAAAAATAAAAGAACCATTCATATACAAGTGTCCATGTTACAGCGGCATTGATAGTAAATGAATCTTTTACGTCATTAATGTTCGGCATACCTAGCGCAGTGAATGGCAACCACTTCATTATTGACACAAAAAGCTCTTCTGTGGATACCTGCATTCTCCATCCAGACTTAAAACCTACAATGATAAAAATGAGACATAGGCTAACTATGAACATTGGGGTTAATCGTAGTAATCTTGATACATAAAGCCTTGTCCAGTCCTGATCTCCAGAGATAATCTTTGAAAAGAACAGATAACCAGTAATCATAAAAAAGAATGACACACCAACTTGGCCTAAATTTGCTAACAGATTTGATGAAGGTGCTTCCCATACTCCAGATGACAAGTATCCATTCCAAATTGCTGCGTGATGAATAAGCACGAAAATTGCTAAGAACCCCCGCATTCCATCTATTTGATTATTCCTGCCGTGCTCAACAAGATTTATTGGGGAAATTTTATCAAATAACCCCACAGCTAATAACGACATCAATATCACGGATGTTATTAATAATAAACTGTTAATTTCAATCATATGCATGCTCTATTACGCAATTAAAATTTCTCCAAGTATACTGACTTTTAGTTAATGATCATATAGTTATGTGTAACTGATGAAACAAAACGGAGACACACCAAGCTTTGCACTGGATTGCAAGGCTTTGTGCTCTTCTGTGAATGTGTGGCTATATGTTTGAAGATCGTTGTGCCGTATTTGTGACATATATATGGCAACATCATGCATCAACTTTCTGTTTGTGTCATCAACTATAGCTTAGTGAATGCGGTTAATGCTTGCTAAAACAGATAGTTATGATTGGTGCTACAGATTCATAATGCGAAGGTCGTAGGTTCGACTCCTATTATCGGCACCATTTAAATCAATAAGTTACACATCATTAGTACCTTCCTTATTTTTTGACTGGGACGAATTTGGGACCGATGGGTTCAGGATCGAGTCTATTTGCCGTGCGTGTTCGGTAAGGTGATTAGGTGCAAGGTGAGCATATCGACGAACCATTTCGATAGACTCCCAGCCTCCCATTTCCTGTAACACTGACAACGGGACTCCGGCTTGAACCAGCCAACTTGCCCAGGTGTGTCTCAAGTCGTGAAATCTGAAATCATCAATACCTGCTCGTCTCAGCGCCGCTTTCCAGGCTGTGTTTGCGTCATACCGCATCTTCCTGACCGTTGGCGCTTTCGTTCCGTCTGGTTTGGTACAGCTTTCCTTGTACACAAATACCCAACGGTGATGATTCCCGATTTGTTTTTTCAATACGCGACATGCAGTATCATTCAGCGCAACGCCAATTGCGCGGTTTGATTTACTCTCTTCCGGGTTTATCCATGCCACCCGGCGCTGCATATCTATTTGTTGCCATTCAAGGTTGATGATGTTCGAGCGTCTTAAGCCTGTTGCCAGTGCAAATTCAACAACAGACTTTA
>NZ_JBDYCV010000214.1:0-2253 GCF_040495915.1 Shigella sp. FJ200513
TTCCAGTTTGGCATTGAGCCAGTACGCATCACCGATACCGACAACATTCAGGTCAATGAAGGTCTGCCGACTAACGCCGACCCTCAGGTCTATGCCCTCCAGTTAGCTAAGACTGTTAAGGCTATGCTGAACGGTGTACTTAAAGACGCTCAAGATAACATCCCGTTCCCTGTAGAAGTCCTGCCGACCCGTAACAGCTTACCGACTCCAATCATTGCTCACACTCTGGCTGACCGCTCTGTGCTGGTCCCTGTCCGTGGTGGTAAGCGACCTGAAGTTGTGACCGCTCCGTCTGGCACTGAAATCACCGTTGAGCCGATTGAACAGGCGATCCTCGTGTCTCACCAAACAAAGCTTTGGGACCAGAAGTCGACCACTGGTTTCACTCAGGGGACGCTCCAGCAGGACGCACTGAACATCTGCGATAACGTGATTCGTACCATTAACTCTAAGATGGTTGACGTGCTGGAGTCCTCAAAGCTGCTGAAGACCGTAGAACTTCCGGCCCTGACTGGTAGCCTGACCGCTAAGGCTGACGCTATCATGGATGCCCTGTACGAGAACACGGAGTCTTCTTTCGGTTCTGAGGTTTCTGACTACGGCATTATCGCCCATGAGTCACACCTCAAGGCTCTCTCCCGTCTGGCTGCTAAGCAGGGCTTCGGTGGTGAAGACGCTATCGTCGATATGCTGGGGACTGACGTCGCCTATTACAACGGTGAAGACCGTGGCGTGTTCATGATGGCTAAGCGTTTTACGGCTCTGAGCTTCGGTTGCTTCCGTCACGATGGCGAGAGCATTACTGTGGTCCTTTCACGTGATGGAGACTCCCAGTCTCACGACCTTGAGATTCTCGGCAAGGTGTTTGTTGTAGCTGAAGCTGCTACGACCATCAAGATGGGTACTGGCTCGGCTACTGCTGTCCTGCCTGTAGTCAAACGCCTGAGCTTCACTAAAGAAGCTAACTAACAATAACGACTATTGGTCAGACTTCCGAACTGGATGTCTGGCCTTTATTTTGTACTAGTAATCTAGTTTGTGAATACAGAAAGTAGGAGGGCCAAATGGACCTACACAAAGTCTATCTCGTGGTCTTCCTGCTAAAGCTGGGACTGGTGGTCTGGCTATGGGCTATTAGACGATGAGTTTTGACTGAAAAATGTGAGACCTCATCTAATATAAAGAGCGAGCCAAAAGCCCCCATAGCCTGACCTGAGCCAGACCAAAAGGGCCGGGTAGTCAGACCGTGAGTTCTATTCCTTTAGAGGGAATATTACGTGCTTCAAGTCTTGACCTTCTATCTCTAAATGTGTGACTATCACTACAACCAACTGGATTCACCTGTCTTTAAGAAACAATAGGTTAGCTGGTTGTCTTCGATTTGTCGTAGGCTCCCTTCGCCCGCTCCAATTTATCTTCACCTGATCAATCTGCCATTTTTGCTGTATCTGATTTTCTATATTATCTTAATTCAATCACTTCAGGCTTTTCGCAATCGCTGTAACACTTCCCCATTTTTTTGTAAATAAAAAGCGTTTACGCAATGCAATCCTTTTGTAACAACTCAGGTAAAATACCTTATTTTCAAGTTGTTGAATAAGTGGTTATCTACGCTTTTAACAAACGATTGATGGATTATTTTATGAAAGGGAAATCTGCATTAACTCTTCTGCTCGCTGGTATATTTTCGTGCGGCACATGCCAGGCGACAGAGGCAGAAGTGACAAGCGAATCTGTATTTAACATTCTTAATTCCAGGGGGGCAGCAACAGATAAAAGTTATTTATCGTTAAATCCAGATAAGTATCCTAATTATCGTCTTCTGATTCACTCAGCCAAATTAAAAAATGAAATAAAGAGTCACTATACCAAAGACGAAACTCAAGGATTGCTAACATTAACAGAAAACACACGAAAGTTAACGTTGACGGAGAAACCCTGGGGAACGTTTATTCTTGCTTCTACTTTCGAAGATGACAAAACAGCGGCAGAAACCCACTATGATGCTGTCTGGCTGAGGGATAGTTTATGGGGCTATATGGCATTAGTATCAGACCAAGGAAATAGTGTAGCCGCAAAAAAGGTTCTGCTCACCCTGTGGGGTTATATGTCTACGCCCGACCAGATTAAGCGGATGCAGGACATCATTAGCAACCCAAAACGACTGGATGGAATTCTGATCCTACCCACGTAATATGGACACAGGCCTAAGCGAGGTTCTGGTTTTCAAATTGTTCCGGACTGAGGCCGCCA
>NZ_JBDYCV010000215.1:0-2189 GCF_040495915.1 Shigella sp. FJ200513
CTGATGGAAATGGAAGCCACGCAAGCACCTTAAAATCACCATCATACACTAAATCAGTAAGTTGGCAGCATTACCCCCCAGACCGATACGCATTAAAATAAAGTGGCTAAAAGAATTAACCATTCCTGTTAATGCCTGCATTAATGACCAGAATATTAAGCCTGCGCCTAAAACTATTCGTGGGCCAAAGCGGTCTAGCAAAATACCGGAAGGTAGTTGTGAAAAACCATAAGACAGAGAAAATGCAGAAAGCAAAACACCAAACTCTGTCGCCGATAATCCTAACTCGCCACGAATCGCTTCGCCTGCCACGCTCAATGACGAACGGTCGAGAAAATTAACGATCCCCGCCATAAATAATAAAACCAGGGTCACTGTCTGAATACGACGAATCCGTTGCGGTTTATTACCCGCAACACTGGTTGACACATCAACGTCCATTTTTAGCTCCTTGAGCGGAATTAATCGATTTGATGACTATTCAGAAAATAATTAAGCGAACCGTTATTACCAGTTCAACAATGTGCCATCTTCCAGTCGTGCGACGGGGAGATACTCCGGGTCATACGGATATTTCGCCGCCAGTTTCTCATCGAAAGAAATACCCAGCCCCGGTTCATCGCCTGGGTGCATATAACCTTCCTCGAAGCGCCAGCTGTACGGGAAAACTTCAAGCATTTGTTCGGAATAGCCCATGTACTCCTGAACGCCAAAATTTGGTACCCATAGGTCAAAATGCAGCGCCGCCGCATGACAAACAGGCGATAAATCTGAAGGGCCATGCGAACCGGTACGTACCTGATAAAGCGATGCAAAATCGGCAATCCGCCGCATCCCGGTAATGCCGCCTGCATGGGTGATCGTCGTGCGAATATAGCCAATCAGCTGCTCTTCGATTAACTGCTTGCAGTCCCAGATACTGTTAAACACTTCACCGACCGCAATCGGCGTCACGGTATGCTGGCGAATCAGACGAAAACATTCCTGGTTCTCGGCAGGCGTCGGATCTTCCATCCAGAACAGGCGGTAATCCTCAATGCTCTTCCCAAAGCGCGCCGCTTCGATGGGGGTCAGGCGATGGTGCATGTCATGCAACAGATGTTCGTTAAAACCGAACTTATTACGCACCGCTTCGAATAACTTCGGCGTAAAATCGAGATACTTTTCTGAAGACCACAACTGCTCTTCTGGCCACAGGCCTTTGGTTGCCGGTTCATACGCCAGTCCTTTGCCCTTCGCCAGGCCATAAGTGGTTTGCATACCCGGTACACCGCACTGCACACGAATCGCCTTAAAGCCCATCTGCTGGTGCTTTGCATAGTCTTCAAGGACTTCATCAATCGTACGCCCGGTGGTGTGGCAATAAACCATCACGCCTTCACGAGAAGCACCACCAAGCAGTTGATACAATGGCATATTTGCCGCTTTAGCTTTGATATCCCACAACGCCATATCAATGGCAGAAATGGCTGACATCGTGACGGGGCCACGTCGCCAGTAAGCACCTTTATAAAAGAATTGCCAGATATCTTCGATACGGCTGGCATCGCGGCCAATTAGTTGTGGACAAAGATGATCTTTCAGATAAGAAGCGACCGACAATTCGCGACCATTTAACGTGGCATCTCCTAATCCACAAAGTCCGCTTTCAGTGGTTATTTTAAGCGTAACGAAATTACGCCCTGGGCAAGTAACAAAAACATCTGCAGCAATAATTTTCATTATTGCAATCTCCTGTGTTGTAAATAGACGTTTCAAACCTAATTTTACGCCTACTACCATACAAGAGAGAAAAAGCGATTATTCAACCGTGATCACATTAAAAACAAAAATTTCTACCGAGGAGAAAAAATACCCTCAAAAACCACCTGAATAATTAACCATTATTGTTAAAACAACACGTTGAATAATCACATAACAAACTCCATTAATCATTGAAAATGAGCACAGAAATAGAAATTAATTATATTCAATTAATTAAAATGTGTATTGCTTGATGTATTTAAAAATATTATTTTCATGGTGAGAGTGGAGGTAAAGAAGACACAATAATAAAAAGGAATGTGACAAATAATGGTTCTGGTTGGGCGTTAAATTTAAGGTCACCAGAATGCTGTAATGCCAGTCAGTTAAGCAACTGACTGGCTCTTTTTCGGGGCTGTGGGGTATTTCCAGGGCCTCTCCTTTAC
>NZ_JBDYCV010000216.1:0-2189 GCF_040495915.1 Shigella sp. FJ200513
GTCTAAAAACTAGTATTAAGACTATCACTTATTTAAGTGATACTGGTTGTCTGGAGATTCAGGGGGCCAGTCTACTCATACGGCATGATGATTTATAAAAATGATAAAACATTTCGTAATCTTGAAATATTCGGAGACAGCGGCTCTGGAGCATACTTATATGATAACAAACTAGAAAAATGGGTATTAGTCGGAACAACCCATGGTATTGCCAGCGTTAATGGTGACCAACTGACATGGATAACAAAATACAATGATAAACTGGTTAGTGAGTTAAAAGATACCTATAGTCATAAAATAAATCTGAATGGCAATAATGTAACCATTAAAAACACAGATATAACATTACACCAAAACAATGCAGATACCACTGGTACTCAAGAAAAAATAACTAAAGACAAAGATATTGTGTTCACAAATGGGGGAAATGTTCTGTTTAAGGATAATTTGGATTTTGGTTGCGGTGGTATTATCTTTGACGAAGGCCATGAATATAACATAAACGGTCAGAGATTTACATTTAAAGGAGCAGGAATTGATATCGGAAAAGAAAGCATTGTAAACTGGAATGCATTGTATTCCAGTGATGATGTTTTACACAAAATAGGCCCGGTACTCTGAATGTTCAAAAAAAACAGGGGGCAAATATAAAGATAGGTGAAGGAAATGTTATTCTTAATGAAGAAGGAACATTTAACAATATATACCTTGCAAGCGGAAATGGTAAGGTAATACTAAATAAAGATAATTCCCTTGGCAATGATCAATATGCGGGGATATTTTTTACTAAACGTGGTGGCACGCTAGATTTAAATGGACACAATCAGACTTTTACTAGAATTGCCGCCACTGACGATGGAACAACAATAACTAACTCAGATACAAAGAAAGAAGCCGTTCTGGCAATCAATAACGAAGACTCCTACATATATCATGGGAACATAAATGGCAATATAAAACTAACGCACAATATTAATTCTCAGGATAAGAAAACTAATGCAAAATTAATTCTGGATGGTAGTGTCAACACAAAAAATGATGTTGAAGTCAGTAATGCCAGTCTTACCATGTAAGGCCATGCAACAGAGCATGCAATATTCAGAAGCACAGCGAGTCATTGCTCCCTGGTATTTCTTTGTGGAACGGACTGGGTCACCGTTTTGAAAGAAACAGAGAGTTCATATAATAAAAAGTTCAATTCTGATTACAAAAGTAATAATCAGCAGACCTCATTTGATCAGCCTGACTGGAAAACCGGGGTGTTTAAATTTGATACATTACACCTGAACAATGCTGACTTTTCAATATCACGCAATGCCAATGTTGAAGGAAATATATCAGCAAATAAATCAGCTATCACAATCGGCGATAAAAATGCTTACATTGATAATCTTGCAGGGAAAAATATTACTAATAATGGTTTTGACTTCAAACAAACTATCAGTACTAATCTATCCATAGGAGAAACTAAATTTACAGGTGGCATCACTGCACATAACAGCCAAATAGCCATAGGTGATCAAGCTGTAGTTACACTTAATGGTGCAACCTTTCTGAATAATACTCCTATAAGTATAGATAAAGGAGCAAAAGTTATAGCACAAAATTCCATGTTCACAACAAAAGGTATTGATATCTCCGGTGAACTGACTATGATGGGAATCCCTGAACAGAATAGTAAAACTGTAACGCCGGGTCTCCACTACGCTGCTGATGGATTCAGGCTGAGTGGTGGAAATGCAAATTTCATTGCCAGAAATATGGCATCTGTCACCGGAAATATTTATGCTGATGATGCAGCAACCATTACTCTGGGACAGCCTGAAACTGAAACACCGACTATATCGTCTGCTTATCAGGCATGGGCAGAGACTCTTTTGTATGGCTTTGATACCGCCTATCGAGGCGCAATAACAGCCCCCAAAGCTACAGTTAGCATGAATAATGCGATCTGGCATCTAAATAGCCAGTCATCAATTAATCGTCTAGAAACAAAAGACAGTATGGTGCGTTTTACTGGTGACAATGGGAAGTTTACAACCCTTACAGTGGACAACCTTACTATAGATGACAGTGCATTTGTGCTGCGTGCAAATCTGGCCCAAGCAGATCAGTGAGGTGTACTGGCAATAGCGGACACTACCATTTGTTCTTTTTTTAAGCAGCCATCTGATGATATTTTTCCCTGA
>NZ_JBDYCV010000217.1:0-2181 GCF_040495915.1 Shigella sp. FJ200513
GCACTGTTAAAAATTTAATCCTTAACCGGAGGGATTTCTGCACCCTCAAATCATCAGGAGACCGCCCGAAAGGGCGGTAATGAATGGTTACATTATTTAGAAAAAAATATCCGCGAAAGAGTAGAACAACAGAATTCCTGTTTCTCATTCTGTTTATCGTGTTGATGACACCGATATCCCCGCAAATTTTTGTCTGGATAATCGGAAAAATAATTGAGCCAGTTATTGAATTGTATAACGACGTGGTATGGGCGTCATTCAACACACTGCACAATAAAATTAATCCGTATAAGGAAAGCTGATATGGCACTGACGAAAAAACAACGTGCAGAACTGCGCATGAAGTTCGGTGGTCGCTGCGCTTATTGCGGCTGCGAACTTGGCGAAAAGTGGCATGCAGACCATGTAAAACCGGTCATTCGTTTTGATGGAAATATGCTTCACCAGGAACGTGACGATATATCCAACATGGTACCAGAATGCCACCCATGCAATCTGCACAAGCATTGCAGTAGCCTGGAAGATTATCGACGAATTATCAGTGATGGTCGTCGTGAATTCCTTGCGTCCGGGAAAGGCAAAGCGCTGGTTCGTATGGGATTGGTTGAAATGAAATCTGACCCGGTTGTGTTCTGGTTTGAAATATATCAAGAAGGGGCTACGGCATGACTACTATTACCAAAGAGCGACTGCAATGGCTGGCTAACATTTCTGGCCGCGATGATATTGACGATATAGACGGCGGTGAAATTCGTGAACTGGCGCTTATCGCTCTGGCATCACTGGAAGCAGAGCCTGTAGCGGAATGCATTGTTGAAGATGGGGGCATGTGTATTGATGGGTTCGGTGAGTATGTGGGTCACTCGCTGCCTGATGGAATGCATGAGCTTTATGCTGCCCCGCGAATGCGACAACCTGATGGATGGAAAGCCGTAGCTGTAGCGTGGAAGGTGACGTTTACTCAAGTTGACCAGGAATCTAATACGTTCACTGCTATATATTTTTACAAAGCGGAAGTTGAGCGTTGGGTACGACTGCATAAAGCATGTGATTTTCGGGCAGATATAACACCGCTTTACGCAGCGCCGGCAGTGCCGGTTGCAGTAAACGACGACATGGCTTACGCATTCCATCACGCACTGTCAGATTCATCGCTTGGCTCTGATGAAATCGAAGAAATTAAAACCGGTTTGCGTGCTGCCTTTGCCAACGTCACTATCCAACCAGAGCCGATAGTGCCGGATGAAATCGGGCCAAACGATAGTAATACGTTTGATTATGTTGATGGCTGGAACGCCTGCCGCGCTGCCATGCTTAAGGGAGATAAATAATGATTAATCGAACCAAACTGGAGCACATTCTCGAATATGCCAGGCAGCAGAAATGTATTGGGCAACTTTGTAAAATTCCACCAGGAGATATGGTTGAAATCGTGGAAATGGCCATGCGTAAGGCTGGCAACTCTCCGGTAACTCTGGCTGGCTGGATAAGCTGTAGTGATGCAGTTCCTGCTGAATATTGCGATGTGATTCTTCTCGATGATCTCGGGAATGTATTCCCCGGTTCCTGGGATAAGGTTTTTTGCCCCACTCGTGGCGGGAATAAGATGGCTTTTGTGGACAAAGACGGCGTTGAAGTAGAGAGCTCAACTCACTGGATGCCGCTACCGGAACCACCGCAGGAGGTGAATCAATGACCTGGCCTGAGGCATTCACCACGGTAGGAATTGCGATGGCGGTGGCGCTGGTGGTGTATTCGATTTGCCGTTGGGGTTAACAAACAAAAACCCCGGATTGATGGTCCGGGGTTTTTGAAGGAAACAAAACAGAAACAGCAATTGCCGTTACCTGTTGTTACCATGGCAAGTAAACGTATCTCAGGCGAGCGCATTGCGCCGTTCTGACGCAGATAAATTAGCCTGGATAGAAGGTGCTGGCAATAAAAAATAGCGTTTTCTTATCGGTATCGGTAAGATTGCTGCGGGTGCTTGAGGCTGTCTGCCTCGGGCATGCCACTGTAAGGCAGACAGAGAAAAGCCCCAGTTAACATTACGCGTCCTGCAAGACGCTTAACATTAATCTGAGGCCCAATCTATGTCTCACAAATGTAGGTTAGCCTCTTACGTGCCGAAAGGCAAGGAGAAGCAGGCTATGAAGCAGCAAAAGGCGATGTTAATCGCCC
>NZ_JBDYCV010000218.1:0-2069 GCF_040495915.1 Shigella sp. FJ200513
TGATGGAAATGGAAGCCACGCAAGCACCTTAAAATCACCATCATACACTAAATCAGTAAGTTGGCAGCATTACCCATGATTGCGGCGAGAGCAGGATTGAATGTTCTGAAAATGAAAAACAACACCAAATCCGTATTTTTATAAATTCCATTGATATTAGTGCGTTATATTTTTTGACAAGTTAATAAACGTGATCCACCGCACGCTTTGTCGCCCACCAGGCGGAGCGAATGACTACCCTTAAAGAAAAGCCCGATAATTAGCGACGAATTTCGGAGGTTGGATCCTTATGCTCAATCAGAAAATTCAAAACCCTAATCCAGACGAACTGATGATCGAGGTCGATCTCTGCTATGAACTGGACCCGTATGAATTAAAACTGGATGAGATGATCGAGGCAGAACCGGAACCCGAGATGATTGAAGGGCTGCCCGCCTCTGATGCGCTGACGCCTGCCGATCGCTATCTCGAACTGTTCGAGCATGTTCAGTCGGCGAAAATTTTCCCCGACAGTAAAACCTTTCCCGACTGCGCACCCAAAATGGACCCGCTGGATATTTTAATCCGCTACCGTAAAGTGCGCCGTCATCGTGATTTTGACTTGCGCAAGTTTGTTGAAAATCACTTCTGGCTGCCGGAGGTCTACTCCAGCGAGTATGTATCGGACCCGCAAAATTCCCTGAAAGAGCATATCGACCAGCTGTGGCCGGTGCTAACCCGCGAACCACAGGATCACATTCCGTGGTCTTCTCTGCTGGCGCTACCGCAGTCATATATTGTCCCGGGCGGCCGTTTTAGCGAAACCTACTATTGGGATTCCTATTTCACCATGCTGGGACTGGCGGAAAGTGGTCGGGAAGATTTGCTGAAATGCATGGCCGATAACTTCGCCTGGATGATCGAAAACTACGGTCACATCCCCAACGGCAACCGCACCTATTATTTGAGCCGCTCGCAACCACCGGTTTTTGCGCTGATGGTGGAGTTGTTTGAAGAAGATGGTGTACGCGGTGCGCGCCGCTATCTCGACCACCTTAAAATGGAATATGCCTTCTGGATGGACGGTGCAGAATCGTTGATCCCTAATCAGGCCTATCGCCATGTTGTGCGGATGCCGGACGGATCGCTGCTCAACCGTTACTGGGACGATCGCGACACGCCGCGTGACGAATCCTGGCTTGAGGACGTTGAAACCGCGAAACATTCTGGTCGCCCGCCCAACGAGGTGTACCGCGATTTACGCGCGGGAGCGGCCTCCGGTTGGGATTACTCTTCCCGTTGGCTGCGTGATACTGGTCGTCTGGCGAGCATTCGTACCACCCAGTTCATCCCCATCGATCTGAATGCCTTCCTGTTTAAACTGGAGAGCGCCATCGCCAACATCTCGGCGCTGAAAGGCGAGAAAGAGACAGAAGCGCTGTTCCGCCAGAAGGCCAGTGCCCGTCGCGATGCGGTAAACCGTTACCTCTGGGATGATGAAAACGGCATCTACCGCGATTACGACTGGCGACGCGAACAACTGGCGCTGTTTTCCGCTGCCGCCATTGTGCCGCTCTATGTCGGCATGGCGAACCATGAACAGGCCGATCGTCTGGCAAACGCCGTACGCAGCCGGTTACTGACACCTGGCGGGATTTTGGCAAGCGAGTACGAAACCGGTGAACAGTGGGATAAACCCAACGGCTGGGCACCGTTACAATGGATGGCAATTCAGGGATTTAAAATGTATGGCGATGACCTTCTGGGTGATGAAATCGCGCGCAGCTGGCTGAAAACGGTGAATCAGTTCTATCTGGAACAGCACAAAATGATCGAGAAATACCATATTGCCGATGGTGTTCCCCGCGAAGGCGGCGGTGGCGAGTATCCGTTGCAGGATGGGTTTGGCTGGACTAACGGTGTGGTACGCCGTTTAATTGGTTTGTACGGCGAACCATAATATTTTTACAGCCAGCCGCTAACTTCCTGCTGGCTGTAAAATTATCCTCTTCAGGAGGAGTAATGCCGATCAGTTAAGGATCAGTTGACCGATCCAGTGGCTGTGTAAGAATCCGGAAACGCTCACTTGT
>NZ_JBDYCV010000219.1:0-2017 GCF_040495915.1 Shigella sp. FJ200513
TCATTGGAGCACCTGTGTTGTTCTGAGGTGAGCATATCACCTCTGTTCAGGTGGCCAAATTCAGTGTGCCACTTCAGTTGCCTGCGTGTCGTCTGGCGGCTGAGGAACATATACTATGTACGCAAAATCTTTTCTCGCACTTGATGGCAACGGACGTCTGACCGGTGCCCGTACCGCACAGACTGCACCTTACGATAGCTACACCTGCCACCTTTGCGGCAGTGCACTCAGATACCACCCGCAATACGACACTGAACGGCCCTGGTTTGAACACGCTGACGAAGGGCTGACGGAGCACGGTCATGAGTGCCCTTATGTCAGGCCGGAACGCAGAGAAATACGGTTGATTAAACGTCTGCAGCAATTCGTCCCGGATACCTTACCCGTAGTACGTAAAGCCAGCTGGCACTGCAGGCAATGTCACCACGATTATTATGGGGAGCAGTACTGCACACACTGCCAGACCGGGCGCTTCAGTGAGGAGGGGGGAGCAGAATGAACGGTATAAAAACGGGGCTGGGGATCACGCCGGGTGAGCACATTATCAGTGCCGACTCTGCGCTCAGCAGAAATATCCGGCAGTGTTTCTGCCTTTCCTGCCATGGCCGGTTGATTCTGCAGACAGATGCTCAGGGGGCGTGGTTTGAGCATGATTTACATGCCCTGAGTGAGCAACAGAAGGCGGACTGTGTGGTGCTGAATCCGGAGAAGTCCCACCCTTACATTGAGGATATGGCGATGTTTTTATCGCCATTACCGGTCGTGCTGGAGTGGCATTGTGTGATGTGTGAGCAGTTTTTTCATGGGAAGAAGTTCTGTGAGGCCTGTGGTACGGGGATTTATTGCAGAGCGGTATGTACGAAGTCTGTTTACAGCTACCAGCCAGACTTGTTTGAGGACTGCGGAGGTGCGAGTACTTAATCCGAAATGCCCGACCTGCTCAGGGCGTTCAGAGGTATTGCCAACCTGTATTTTATCTGGTGTTTCGCACCCACCCCGTTCGTGACACAAAGGCGCGACACCGGATATCCGCAGTCCTGCTTACCTGAATAAAACCCGGGGTATTGATTGGTAGTGTGGTGCGGAATCGTACCGTGATCTCGCATTCGCCGAATTCGCACTGTGGTGTCAATCAACCATACGCGAGAGTGAACCGCCCCGGGAATCCTGGAGACTAAACTTCCTGAGAAAGAGGTAAACAGGATGACTAAAAATACTCGTTTTTCCCCCGAAGTCCGTCAACGGGCAGTCCGTATGGTTCTGGAAAGTCAGGGCGAATATGACTCACAATGGGCGACAATTTGTTCCATTGCTCCAAAGATTGGCTGTACGCCGGAGACTCTGCGTGTCTGGGTTCGCCAGCATGAGCGGGATACCGGGGGCGGTGATGGAGGGCTCACCACCGCTGAACGTCAGCGTCTGAAAGAGCCGGAGCGTGAAAATCGTGAACTGCGCCGCAGTAACGATATCCTTCGCCAGGCTTCCGCTTATTTTGCGAAGGCGGAGTTCGACCGCCTCTGGAAAAAATGATGCCACTGCTGGATAAGCTGCGTGAGCAGTACGGGGTCGGACCGCTATGCAGCGAACTGCATATTGCCCCGTCAACGTATTACCACTGTCAGCAACAGCGACATCATCCGGATAAACGCAGTGCCCGTGCGCAGCGCGATGACTGGCTGAAGAAAGAGATACAGCGCGTATACGATGAAAATCACAAGGTATACGGTGTAAAGTCTGGCGTCAGTTGTTACGGGAAGGTATCAGAGTGGCCAGATGCACTGTGGCACGTCTCATGGCGGTTATGGGACTTGCCGGTGTTCTCCGGGGTAAAAAGGTCCGTACGACCATCAGCCGGAAAGCCGTTGCCGCAGGCGACCGCGTAAACCGTCAGTTCGTGGCAGAACGACCTGACCAGCTGTGGGTGGCTGATTTTACTTACGGTGTGCCCGGAGTTCAGGGCGGGCATGGATGCTTAAATGAACCGCGAGTCTGTCTGGAATATTGAACCGGTAACTCA
>NZ_JBDYCV010000220.1:0-2016 GCF_040495915.1 Shigella sp. FJ200513
TCTGGGGAATATCTCCCCGGCAGCCTTCAGGGAAAAATATCATCAGATGGCTGCTTAAAAAAAGAACAAATGGTAGTATCCGCTATTGCCAGTACACCTCAGGACGCCTGCATCAAAACGTTCAGAAACGACATCGGTCAAACCATAATCAATGGTAAGCTGAATATCAATTTCAGGATGCGATTTCAGGAATGTGCGCATGGCTGGTAACAATATCGTTTTTGCTGCATGTTCTACAGTAGTAATACGTATTGTCCCGGATGGGCGGTTCTGCAGATCGCTCAGGGATGTCAGGGCAGAATCTATGTCATGCAATATAGGGCCAAGAACAGACAAAAGATGCTCGCCCGCTTCAGTGGGTACAACGCTGCGCGTGGTTCGCGTCAGAAGCCGCAATCCCAATCGTTCTTCTATACGGCGCACTATCTGGCTTAAAGCTGACTGCACCATGCTCAGGCGGGCTGCTGCGCGAGTGAAGCTACGCTCCTCTGCAACGACGACAAACGCCATCAGATCAGCGATTTCTTCACGCTTCATTCAGTATCTCCATACAATCTATTAATCATTTAAATGATAGGTCTAATCATGATTTAGGGTCTAATCAACTTAATGATCAATATCTATAGTGATATCACCAACCGTCAAAACGAACCGACAACTCCATGAGGAACTGAATGATGAATAATAAAGTCAGCTTCACTAACAGCAATAATCCAACCATCTCTTTGTCTGCAGTGATCTATTTCCCTCCAAAATTTGATGAAACCCGTCAGTATCCGGCAATTGTGGTATCTCACCCAGGTGGGGGCGTTAAAGAGCAAACGGCCGGAACCTATGCCGAAAAGCTGGCGGAAAAGGGATTTGTCACTATTGCTTATGACGCATCTTATCAAGGTGAAAGTGGCGGCGAGCCGCGTCAGTTAGAAAACCCATACATTCGTACTGAAGACGTCAGTGCCGTGATTGATTACCTGACAACGCTTTCTTATGTCGACAATACCCGAATTGGTGCGATGGGAATTTGTGCCGGTGCAGGATATACAGCCAATGCTGCAATTCAGGATCGCCGCATCAAGGCCATCGGTACCGTTAGTGCGGTCAATATTGGTTCGATGTTCCGCAATGGTTGGGAAAACAATGTGAAATCTATTGATGCTCTGCCACACATTGAAGCTGGCTCAAACGCCCGAACCAGCGATATTAGCAGCGAAGAATACGCCATTATGCCACTGGCTCCAATGAAGGAGGCCGATGCGCCGAACGAAGAACTGCGTCAGGCCTGGGAGTATTACCACACACCTCGTGCGCAGTATCCAACAGCACCGGGTTACGCTACTTTGCGCAGCCTTAACCAGATTATTACCTATGATGCTTACCATATGGCGGAAGTGTACCTGACTCAGCCGATGCAGATTGTGGCGGGCAGCCAGGCAGGGAGCAAATGGATGAGTGACGACCTGTACGATCGGGCATCAAGCCAGGATAAACGCTATCACATTGTTGAAGGCGCAAACCATATGGATCTTTATGACGGCAAAGCCTATGTGGCTGAAGCAATTTCAGTATTAGCTCCGTTCTTTGAGGAAACTCTGTAATGAAACATATTCAAATCCGCAATAGTGATATGGCCTGGCATATTGCTGCCAATATTCAGTTTCCACCAAATTTTGATGAGTCAAAACAGTATCCGGCGATTATCAGCGTCCATCCTTTTGGCAGTTGTAAGGAGCAGACGTCTGGCAATATCTATGGCAAGGCATTGGCTGAAAAAGGCTATGTCGTTCTCGCTTATGACGCCAGTTTCCAGGGAGAATCTGGTGGGTAGCCTCGTTGGATAGAAGATCCGACACAGCGCGTAGAGGATATTAGCCGTGTTATCGATTATGCAGTAACTCTGCCATATGTTGATGCTGAACGCATTGGCGTGCTGGGTGTGTGTGGGGGGTGCCCCTATTAAGTTGTCAAGCATGTTATGACCCCTGCGGGGTATAAAAAGTCCCGTCGCGCATCATGGCG
>NZ_JBDYCV010000221.1:0-2005 GCF_040495915.1 Shigella sp. FJ200513
GGCATGGATTCACGACCGGGCTTAAGGACCACCAGCCCGAGTTCCGGAACCAGAACAGGTCGAAGTAATACCCGCACGTTACCTCCAGATCCGTTGCTGGAATGTGCGGGACGGACGCGGTGGCTGTTCGGAGTAAGGGAGCCTGACGGAGATTATCTAGTGACGGTAGTCGAGGCTAAGGGCTTTTTTAACCTCGCATCCGCGCCTGCGGTAACACTGAATAAGCCATTCGGCCTGTTCTTCAGTGCATGAGGGATGCTGGTACCAGTCTGACTTAAATGCGTGAGAATACCGCTCGTGCGTGTGGGCAAGAACGGTCGAATTATCATGATTGTAATATTTTGCGTTGCGTGCCATCGGTTTTCTCCGGTGGCACGGTGTTACTCAGCGGGAGTTCAGCCCCGCGCAAGATTGTAGATGAGTTTATTCTTCTGAAAAAGCAGAAAAGCCAGCTTTTATTCCGATCTCTTTCAATGCCTGTAATGAAGTGACAAACTCACCGTCGCGCAAGATAAATCCGTCCGTCACTCGGGCATCCACAAAATTAATTAACGCAGCCCCATTTTTTTGCAAACACACAATGCGGTAATGACTAACAATATTTCCATTTTCAACGCACACAGCATAGAGGCCATCTTCACAAAAAATTTTACGCAGTTCTTCGATGTTCATCATCAGAATCCTTCCAGATAAGTAGCACTCCCCTGTTCGGGGTCCATCCCTTTTATCCCTGCGCGCTACTTAAGTATTTTTGATTCTATTCCGGCACCATCCAGAACTTCAAATGCGTTGAAAATAAAAACAAAAAACCGCCGAAGCGGGTTAAGTGCGGGTGCGTTGAGGATGCCTGCCACATCAGAGGTGGCGAGGGATTTCTCACTCGCCGGGTCTCTTACTCCTCAGGTTCGTAAGCTGTGAAGACAGCGACCTCCGTCTGGCCGGTTCGGATTCGTACCTCGCAGAGGTCTTTCCTCGTTACCAGTGCCGTCACTATGACGGTTAAACAGATGACGATCAGGGCGATTAACATCGCCTTTTGCTGCTTCATAGCCTGCTTCTCCTGTCAACGCAAAGCAGAAGTGTCACCTTCGGTGCGAAACAGAGATGTCATGCTTTGGTTCAGAGAATGCGTTTGACCGCCTCGCTATATACTTCCGAGCGTTCTCTTTTCCCAACAGAAATCACGAAAACGACAACTTTCTCGTCTATAACCTGGTATACAAGGCGATAGCCTGAAGACCGGAGCTTAATCTTGTAACAATCAGGCATACCACGGAGCTTGTTTGCTTCAATCCGGGGTGACTCAAGTACTTCAACCAGCTTCTTTTTCAACTGTTCACGTACCGTCGAGCCCAGCTTTCGCCATTCCTTTAGTGCCCGCTCGTCAAAATCCAGAAAATACGCCATCAGAGTTCATCCAGCGTCACACGTACTGGCTTAGGATTACGAAGCCGTTCTTTCACTATCTCCACAAGTTCAGCATCTTCATCACTCAGGAGTGTCTGTTTGAACGGCAAGCGTTCATTGTCAGCGATATACTCGAGCATGAGACGAAGCGCTTCAGAAGGAGTTACACCCATTTTTTCAAGCGCGGCGTAAGAACGCGCTTTAAGTTCATCGTCAATACGCAGGTTAATGCTACCCATGTCTTACACCTCTTGTAATTACAAATGTCATTACAAGTATCGCACTACAACATGCTTAGGGCAAGTCACGAAGGAAGTCAGAAAGTAGTCGTAAGAACGGTGATCACTGTCCGCTTTGTGCCAGGAGCAGCCATTGCTAAGTCCATCCTGTATTGTGCAGGTCAGCTCTTTTTTAAAGAGTCCGGCCATCATCTTACTGGTACAGACACCATATACTTTGTGACGGTCAGGCTACATATGCACAACTCAACTTATTCATCTATTTTTTGCTTTAGCATGTCAGTGAGGTGTACTGGCAATAGCGGACACTACCATTTGTTCTTTTTTTAAGCAGTCATCTGATGATATTTTTCCCTGAA
>NZ_JBDYCV010000222.1:0-1987 GCF_040495915.1 Shigella sp. FJ200513
TTCTGCTCATTATTAGCTCCTTCTGATGCCATTCTATTTCAGGAAGGAGTGTCCGTTAAACTCAGGCTACCTCACTGGTTATGGGTGATCGGGGAGAGAGTTTCAACAGAGATTTGAGTGGTCATAACGATAACTCCGTACATTTGGAAATTATCGCCACCGACGACGCCAATCGAACTGGTGGCGAACTGTGCAGGGTTGGCGTAACCGGGTACGGAAACCGGCGAGCCTTTCGGCTCCCCCACACAGCCCGCCATAAATCGCGAATGTGACTGTGCAAACGATATGAAAAAAGACGCGGGCGCGTCTCATATCGCTCCGTAAACATCCGGGACGCCAATCCCGACGCCAGATTTTGCTGGCGCGTGAGGAATATAGCCCCGGATAACAGATTGAGTCAACAAACGGTTTTTAGATCCCCGGAAGAGAATGCATCACGCATCGGTAGATAGAGCATATATTCAGCAAGATTTAGCCATACATCTACCCGACTGCAGCACGTCCGGAAACACCACTCAGGGTGTGCGTCATTCAGCAATTCAGCCATTTTACGCTTAGTCATCCCCCGCCCTTCATACCGTTGCCGGAGGACACTAATCAATCCAGGATGCTCTGCCAGCACCTCACTTATGACTCTATCAATACATAACGCCTCTGCATCAGTACAATGCGCCAGCCAGGTCTTTTGCTTGCCATTGATCATCTCTCGCAAAAACGCTTCCAGCTCAGGTTTCTCTATTCCCGCTTTTTTCATCCTGCGCAGGGCTTCATTGACGGCTGTTTTCGTCAATTTTTTGGATGCCAGCAACTGGTTAAACATATTTCCCGTCTTACCGCCGCCAATATACGACCAGCGCCCCCACATGCGCAGTTTTCCCTGAATCCAGACACTTTCCAGCGTGGTGAGACGAAGGTGTTCCCCGCTTTTGCCTGTATTTGTTGGGTAAATCATAAATAACCTTCCTTTCTCCAGATTTCTTGTGTGCGAAAAACACCTTCTGCATGCATCAGGCGTAATTCTTCTTTGGTGTAATCGCTGGTTTTTACCCGCCCGTCGATTAAATCGTGGCATGAGCTACAGGCAATCGCTGCCTGCATATCGTGTGGTTTTGTCGCTGTTCCGCACGTCCCCGCCAGCCTGTAATGCGCCAGCACAGAAGTTTCGGGATTGTGATTGCAGTAGCCAGGAATTCTGACGGTGCACATCTGCCCCCGCGCCGCTTTACGTAAATCCACCATTACGCAAACTCCAGTAACTGCGCGGCCACATTTTCGACTTCCTCCGGAGAGGAAAATTTACGGAACAGGATCCAGTTCCACAGCACATTCAGTACAGATTTATAAACCTGCTGAAACTCGGTTTCGTCCATGTTCGCAAATGCGATAGATTTTGCCCTGCGCCCACGACTACCATCAGGATAAATATGCTCGGTGTAAAATCCGGCCTGAATGGTTACCCACTCGCGGAAAGCGTCAAACGACTTTAGCAATGCCGTATCCCGGGTTCTGCATGTCGCAACTGTATTAAGGTATTGCTCTGCGGCATCACTCAGGGCTGGAGTGTGTTCCCGACCTACTGATTCGCACAGGTAATCAACGAAGCCTGATACCAGTTTTCGTTCGCGAGGCGTGATCGCCCCACCGACCGGAGTCCAGTAATCAAATCCCAGTTGCAGGAGTTTGAAAAAACGCTTGTGGAATGCGTAGTTACGCACACGCTTAAAGTCTGCGTGTATCCACTCACCTATTTTGATTTGATGCAAAAAATCGCAACTCTCCGGCGTCGCCGGGAGAAGTAATCCGGAAGAGGTTTGTTTGACCAGTTGTATATGCGCCATCGTAGTTCTCCGCTGGCGCAGTAGAATGGGTGTTCAGCCCGTTATGTAGTATACCAGAATTAATGCCAATACTAACAGGGTAATGCTGCCAACTTACTGATTTAGTGTATGATGGTGATTTTAAGGTGCTTGCGTGGCTTCCATTTCCA
>NZ_JBDYCV010000223.1:0-1965 GCF_040495915.1 Shigella sp. FJ200513
GGAAATGGAAGCCACGCAAGCACCTTAAAATCACCATCATACACTAAATCAGTAAGTTGGCAGCATTACCCATTTTCGCACCATTGCGGGGCGCTGTTTTTATTATTTCCTGTCTACACTCAGCTTATTGCGACGCGAAATCGTGCGCAAAAGCTGGCACTACTTTTGCTTATAAGAGGATGGCCACAGACAGGTAAAAGACGTTTCCCAAACGTCCTATAACGATAATTTTCGCCTCACAGGAAGCATTATGAAAAAGATGATGATAGCCACACTGGCTGCCGCCAGCGTGCTGCTTGCCGTTGCAAATCAGGCGCATGCTGGCGCGACGCTTGATGCCGTTCAGAAAAAAGGTTTTGTGCAATGCGGGATCAGTGATGGATTACCTAGGTTCTCTTATGCCGATGCAGACGGTAAGTTTTCAGGTATTGATGTTGATGTTTGTCGTGGTGTTGCCGCTGCTGTATTTGGTGACGACACGAAAGTGAAATATACCCCACTCACAGCAAAAGAACGCTTCACCGCTTTACAGTCAGGGGAAGTGGATTTGCTCTCCCGTAATACGACCTGGACTTCATCTCGCGATGCCGGGATGGGAATGGCATTTACCGGCGTCACTTATTACGACGGCATTGGCTTCCTGACGCACGATAAAGCGGGGCTAAAAAGCGCGAAAGAACTGGATGGCGCTACCGTCTGTATTCAGGCGGGTACTGATACCGAACTCAACGTCGCCGACTATTTCAAGGCAAACAATATGAAGTACACACCAGTGACTTTCGATCGCTCTGACGAATCAGCGAAGGCACTGGAATCTGGTCGCTGCGATACGCTGGCTTCGGATCAGTCGCAACTGTATGCCTTGCGCATCAAATTAAGCAACCCGGCTGAATGGATTGTCTTACCGGAGGTTATCTCTAAAGAACCGCTTGGGCCGGTAGTTCGTCGTGGCGATGATGAATGGTTCTCGATTGTACGCTGGACGCTTTTCGCCATGCTAAATGCTGAAGAGATGGGCATCAATTCCCAGAACGTCGATGAAAAAGCGGCTAATCCAGCAACGCCTGATATGGCACATCTGTTGGGTAAAGAAGGCGATTACGGCAAGGATCTGAAGTTGGATAATAAATGGGCCTATAACATCATCAAACAGGTGAGTAACTACTCGGAAATTTTTGAGCGTAACGTAGGTTCAGAAAGCCCGCTGAAAATTAAACGTGGGCAAAATAATCTCTGGAATAACGGCGGTATTCAGTACGCGCCGCCCGTGCGTTAAGTCGGTGTGAGGTAACGAGCGTCGCTACGGCGGCGCTCTCTTCAGCGTTATGCTTTCCGAGGTTTCTATGCCTCATCGCCGCTCAACCGTTAAAGGCTCACTCTCCTTTGCCAACCCTACGGTTCGTGCCTGGTTATTCCAGATCCTTGCCGTTGTTGCTGTTGTCGGCATTGTTGGTTGGTTATTTCAAAACACTGTAACGAATCTCAATAATCGTGGCATTACTTCAGGTTTTGCCTTTCTGGATCGCGGCGCTGGCTTCGGTATTGTCCAGCATTTGATCGATTACCAGCAGGGCGACACCTACGGACGCGTTTTTATTGTCGGCTTACTCAATACGCTACTGGTTTCTGCATTGTGTATTGTGTTCGCTTCTGTTTTGGGCTTCTTTATCGGTCTGGCGAGACTTTCGGATAACTGGCTGCTACGAAAGCTTTCCACAATTTATATTGAGATCTTCCGTAATATTGCAAATCTTCTTCTGGTACTTTGCCGTGTTGCGCAATTTGCCCGGACCACGCCAAGCTGTGAGCGCGTTTGATCTGGCCTTTTTGAGCAATCGTGGGCTTTATATTCCGTCACCGCAGCTGGGAGACGGATTTATTGCGTTTATGGTAATGACTCCAACTTACTGATAGTGTTTTATGTTCAGATAATGCCCGATGACCTTGTCATGCAGCTCCACCGAT
>NZ_JBDYCV010000224.1:0-1935 GCF_040495915.1 Shigella sp. FJ200513
CCATTATACGATGCCCGCATATGGTGCCGACTACCGGAATCGAACTGGTGACCTACTGATTACAAGTCAGTTGCTCTACCTACTGAGCCAAGTCGGCACTGGACCGCCACCGGGGACTCGAACCTCGCACACTCAACTTAAAGGGTTGACGCTCTTTCCTGATGAGCTAGTGGCGGTTGGTGGCCCTTGCTGGATTTGAACCAGCGACCTGGCGATTATGAGTCGCTCGCTCTCACCACTGAGCTAAAGGGCCGGGCGCAGGATAATAACGTTACGAAATCAATGTTGCAAGCATTCAAAAATCACCCTTATCTCCTCCACCAGCGCATTCACCATGTCTATCCGAGATAAGTGGCACAAAAAACCCGCTTGTGGGCGGGTTTTGTTTGCTTTTGCCATCACGTACAAAATCGGCAAAGTATCAGATTTGCATGAATATATGCCTTTCAATCTACTTTTGCAACACTTTGCTTTGAAAATGCCGTCTTTTTTTTGAACGTGTTCTCATTACAAACAATAAAGCCTCACTATCCAGTCGGTGAAAAATGTGTTTCATTGCAACCCAGTGACGAGTAAATGTTTTGGACCAGTTTTTAGTTGTCACTCCCGCCAGTAATGCCAGCTCCTGGTATTCATAACCTTCCCCACCAAAAAGTTCTGCTTTTACTGCCTGCGCCGCCAGCCAGATTAATTTTTTCAGGCGTTCCTGCGTTTTCCCTGCAATTTTTCTGGTACCGGATTGAGCATTAAATTCATTCCACGCCCACTGTGTTATCGCGATCTGATATTCCCAACAAATACTCCCGCTGTAACACCACAACAACCAGGCTTTATAGTGCTCTTCAAGAGACAGAACAGCCCGCCGCCACGATGATGTCGAAAACTCAACCGGACTGACCAGAGGAATTGACGTCCCCTTCGCCAGCGATTGCTTTCCCGGGATTGGTGGATTATCCCGCGTTATCATTTTTCCAGTCACTTCATCGCGGTACCGGATTTTTTTACGCCTGTAACGCCCTGTATCGAACATGGCATTCTCTTGCCAGGCTTCAAGCTGACCTTTTGTTGCCCCACTCAAATCAGCGGTGGCGATAATGAGCTGCTCACGCACAAACTGTAAATACTGGTTATTCATGCGCACCCCAGTTCTGTGATTTTTATCCCCAGCCGCCCACCAGGAACGAGCTGACCGCGCACAATATTGATTTCATCAAACTGCTCGTCGTCTATAAGTAGTCCAGCATGCGTCAGCGCATCCAGCGGTGCCTTCAGGATATTGTCCAGGTCACGACGGCGCTTATCCGGTGGCTCTGCAATAATCTTTATCGCCAGCCTTCCGGACAGGTTTAATTTCAGTCGCTGCTGGCGAACAATTAGCGCCACATCACGGCGATAACGCTCACCGGCTTTTGATACAAAATATGTGCTGCCACGACGTCGCCAGTAGGTGTTCACCGTTGGCGGGTAAGGCAAAACAAATTCTATGCGTTCGGTCATTTATGCTTTCCACTTCAGAACACCCGAATTTCTCGCGTGCATTAAAAAACGAATCAGCAACAACAACTGACTACCGTGTTTTTCTTCAAAATCTTTTACCCCGGCGTGTAGTTCGTTATGGCATTTACGACACAGCGGAATAACAAACAAATCGTCAGCCTTTGTTCCCATCCCTCCCAGTCCATGACCAATGATGTGGTGCGGATCATCTGCCTGATTGCCACACGTCATGCATTTCTGCGTTTTTACCCAGCGCGTGTATACAGGCATCTCTTCCCGTTGTGGTTTCTGGCGCTGGAGATACTGAGCCGGAGATTCCGGATCAACGGCAATGCTGACCACCGTCTCTTCCTGTGGTGGATTCTGTTGCTGGTGGGCGTGAGGCAGCGGCGCAAGATTTTTTGTGCGCTGCTTCAGTATGCTGGTGGCGGTCTGCTC
>NZ_JBDYCV010000225.1:0-1903 GCF_040495915.1 Shigella sp. FJ200513
TTCTGCTCATTATTAGCTCCTTCTGATGCCATTCTATTTCAGGAAGGAGTGTCCGTTAAACTCAGGCTACCTCAATATGCTTTCCTTCCAGGTAAACCTCGTGAACAATGTTATCAGTAGTTGCAACAGTGGCTTCATAATTGGTGTTCATGTTTTTCTCCTTAATTAAGGTTGAGCGAATCCCTGCCATTGCTGGCATAAATTCAGTTTCGAATAGTCAGTTAATTAAAGTTCGTGTGCCATCTGGTCTTTTTCGGCGCAGATTTCACTACAATATTTGCGTTTCTTTTTCCTCATCATGGTTCCGTGCATGTAAATAAGTTCAGCAGTGTAAGCCTTATCAGGGCTTACTTGTCTGTCACACAGGCCATAAGCACAGGGAATTAAATCGGGATCACCTTTCTACTGGAGGTTTTTTTTGATTATCCATAACAAATTTTTGATTCCGGTGTGTGTTATGGTCTGCTGAGGTGCAGAGGTAAAACAATAATCAAGCATAGGGTTCATATCCGTAGCTCCATTTTTATTTTAAAGAAAGTAATTGTTCCACAGTCATATTTTTAATTGCGCCCCGGTTAACAAGAGTCCATCCCTGTTTTTCCAGATAAAACCGGAAAGTCTCCAGGGTACAGACCAGTGCGCCATCAGGAACGGTTTCGGTGAATTCGACATTGCCGAATTTGTCGAAGTGAACAACCAGAGTGCGACCATCACCCGGAATCATCTTGTCTGCAGGTGGGGTGTTATTCTGGCGCAGTTCGGCCTCCATGCGGTCGAACTCAGCAATGTAGGCTTCCTTGAATGCGGCGGCTTTTTTGCCAGTGAAGCCCATCACCAGGAAAACGAAGCCGTTTTTGGTGATTTGGTACATTGGGCGTTTTTCGCCTTTGGCGTCGGTATAGGTGACGGGCTTAAAATTAAGCCGGTTAAACTCCGGCGAGCATTCGAGAGTTTCGATCTTCTGAATAACGTTTTTGTGCATTTTCCGGAAGAACTCCGCAACCGCAACAGACGTAGTGACAGCGCGACCATTTTCGATGGTTGCGTCAGGGTGAGAAAGGGTAAGGATAGTAGCCATGATGGCAGCCTCGATAGTCAGTTTAAATGACTCACCACCAGAGGTAGCAATCTCATGGGTGGTGAGACGCACAGGGTTGCTACAACCGGTGACTACCGAAACCGGCCAGCCTTGCGGCTGCCCTGCACGCCCCACCATAATCTGAATGTGGCTGTGCTTGACGCATAAAAAAACCGCCTGAGCGCGGTTATGCGCAGTAGTCATCGTCGGGGTAGCAATCCCGGCACCCGTTTTATGAGGTGCAGGTGCACTATAATTCCACCCGTTCTGGTTTTCAATAGCTACATTCAACATTTTCTCTTTCCTTTCATCACCGAAGTGAACTTTGTTGATGCGGTGCCTGGTGCCTCCAGGTGACGTTAACCAGTTAACAATTACAGTTGGCTTTCCCACCCAAACCAATAAGGACTAACATGACTTTTAACTGTGCCGCGTGCGCATAGCCGCATTCACCGCATCACAAAATTCACTTTAAAAAGGGCGGACATCAGCCAGCAATTAAACCGATGCCGCCAACTGGTACTTCACACAGCAATGTCGTTATTTACAACCGGAAGCGCACTCCCACCATTTAAATTTCACAGACAAGACCGACTCTTTATGGATACCGGAAATGCGCCTTCGTGTTGTGCCCGGTTTTATTTCACCACTTCCGGGCTTTGGTGGTATCTTTACTGAAGTTCTCACACAACCAGTAAGGAAATGAATATGCCAACGTATCTCGCCAGAGTAGAACTATATAATGCTGAGTAGACTGGCCCCCTGAATCTCCAGACAACCAGTATCACTTATTTAAGTGATAGTCTTAATACTAGTTTTTAGACT
>NZ_JBDYCV010000226.1:0-1873 GCF_040495915.1 Shigella sp. FJ200513
GAATGTGATTACAATCGGTGGCGGCGGCACAGTTGGTGTGGCGGCCTCAGTCCGGAACAATTTGAAAACCAGAACCTTGCTTAGGCCTGTGTCCATATTACGTGGGTAGGATCACAAGACCTACTGCTATCACAATTACTGAGAGAAAAAAAAGCATCCGATGATTCATTTATGCTGTCCTAAAAAATTAACAAAACAATGGGAAAACAGGATATGTAAGCAGAAAAGCCAATGAAATTGGTACAGCATAAGGCACACCGTTTTCACGAATTGATTTTCGAAAAAAAAGAAGACCTGCCAGAACAACCAGAGCGCCGCAAAAGGTCATTGCGACGAGAAAATTAGCCAGTTCATGTTCATCAATAGCTAACGAAAGAACAGTTAACAGCTTGACATCACCGCCGCCAATTATCCCTGCGGAAAAAAGAAAGAAGCCCACGAGCAAAACGCTCCCGGCTGCAACCAGATTGGGTTTTTGATGCTGTAAAATGAGTGCCAAAAAAATAAGCACGGTTAACACCAGTAAATAACGATGGCTAATAATTCTGAGTAATATATCCCCCCATGAAATAAAAATAAGAAAGAGCGCAACAAATAAAAGATCGACTCTTAGTAACCATATTGCTGCCATTGAAAGACTCCATGTACCATACAAGGTTGCTGCCAGACATATTCCTTTACGTCTGACAGCCTCTAGAGAGTTTTTTTATTTTTTATAAGTTACGGATTACTCGTTCCGGAAATCGTTACCTGTTGAATTGCTGCAGCGATAGCGTCGAATGCATCTTTAATTGCGCCCAGGAAGCCTGAGTTCTGATCGCCAAAGATGAAAGCAAGCAGAGTTGCCATAGCAACACCAATCAATGCATATTCGATTGCAGTAACACCACGTTCATCCTTCGCGAAACGCGCAAAGCACTGTTTAGTTTTACCATAGTACTTAGTAATAAAAGTATTCATGTTTTCCTCGTATATTATTATTTAAATTCAAACCACCAGCTTCATCTGCGTGTCACCGGTATCCCATATTTTTGGGATGTGGCTATAATTATCTATTCCCGCTATTTAGTCTTCAAAAAAAATTACATTTAATATCATTTATCTTGATTAAGAAATAGTAAGACTAAAAAAACAAGCGTCGTCAGCCAGCACACTGCTAACACGGTAAGAACGCTAATAAAAACACTCCACTGCTTCGTTCTATACCATTCAATATTTTTGTCAGTATGTTTTATTGGGAGCAGCTCTTCAGTAGAGAATTCCTGGCTGTTATCATTCTCAGGAATGTTTGCATCAGTGTTTACTTCCCTGGCCTCGCTATCGTTGGTATAGCTACTACTGTCTTCATCACTGTCACGCTCATTCTCACAGACATGTTTCTCGACCTTTCCCAGATATCTGACGCCTTTTCGCGGAATGGTTTTAATTAGAGAACTCGACAAACCTGCGACGTCTAATGCCTTTCTAAGCATGTAAATCTGCCCATAATAACTGCTGTCGCTTACCGAACCTTTCTGCTCCCGCCAAACCTCATTGATAATATGTTGCTTATCGGATTCTCCCTGTAGTAAAAGGAGTAAAAATCGATAGCCGTTTTCAGACAGATTGATTACATTGCCTGTACTGGTGGTGATACGTCGAGACGCTGGGTAAAACTTAACTCCCTGCCCTAAAGAAAAATAAAAACGGTCATCGCTCATAAGTACCGACCCCTGTTTTCTTCTTCACATGACTACTCATTACAACTTTGTATGAAGTAAGATGCAAAATCATATTGTTTACATTAAGTTAAGCAATTAGGTAATGACTCCAACTTACTGATAGTGTTTTATGTTCAGATAATGCCCGATGACCTTGTCATGCAGCTCCACCG
>NZ_JBDYCV010000227.1:0-1753 GCF_040495915.1 Shigella sp. FJ200513
TGGTAAAGGAGAGGCCCTGGAAATACCCCACAGCCCCGAAAAAGAGCCAGTCAGTTGCTTAACTGACTGGCATTACTGCCGACCGGTGGCCCTTTTTTATAACTGACATCAATAAATTCATCTATCTTTCTATATAAATATATTCTGAATTATCATTAATGTCTGATAACAAACTTGATTTTTTACTGTTTAAATAATATTTAAACAATAAATCTATATTTTATTTTTGCGTAATTAATATTATTTTTAGATAAAGCCGTCTCTTTGGTGTACTATTCCTTTGAATCAAAAACACACTTATTAATATAAGTGATGATTCATGGTAAAGGATATATTATATCAATGGAGTTTTTATGAAGCGTAATATTATAGGCGGTGCATTCACTCTGGCATCTCTAATGCTGGCCGGGCATGCACTGGCAGAAGATGGTGTTGTTAACTTCGTCGGTGAAATTGTCGACACTACTTGTGAAGTTACCTCCGATACAGCCGATCAAATTGTCCCACTGGGTAAAGTCAGTAAAAATGCATTTTCAGGTGTAGGTAGTCTGGCGTCGCCACAGAAGTTCAGTATTAAACTTGAAAATTGCCCGGCAACGTACACTCAAGCAGCCGTTCGTTTTGATGGTACAGAAGCGCCTGGCGGCGACGGCGACCTGAAAGTGGGTACGCCGCTTACAGCAGGCAACCCTGGTGATTTTACCGGTACAGGACAAGCGATTGCGGCAACCGGCGTTGGTATTCGTATTTTTAACCAGTCCGATAATTCGCAGGTTAAACTTTATAACGACTCTGCTTATACCGCTATCGATGCTGAAGGCAAGGCTGAAATGAAGTTTATTGCACGCTATGTGGCAACCAATGCGACCGTAACGGCTGGTACGGCGAACGCTGATTCACAATTTACTGTCGAATATAAGAAATAATTTATCAAGGGCCTTTTTATTCAGTTGGCTTTGGCCAGGGAGTCGTTATGTCCAGAAAAAGTTGTTTAATCAGGCTCTTTAAAACAACAGTTTAATGTAAGTTATTTACCGCGATTATACTCAGCGTTTTTTTAGGCCAACCAGCATTAACTTATGCAGGCGTTGTCATTGGTAGTACGCGGGTGGTTTACTTAAGTAATAATGCTGATAAATCTATTTCTGTATTTAGCAAAGAAGAAAAAATACCTTATCTCATCCAGGCTTGGGTAGATCCATTTAATAAAGAGGATAAAAGCAAAGCGCCGTTTACCGTTATTCCGCCAGTATCACGATTAGAACCTTCGCAAGAAAAAATATTACGCATTATTCACACCAAAGGTGTGTCATTGCCTGATGATCGCGAGTCAGTCTTCTGGCTGAATATTAAAAATATTCCGCCATCAGCGAGCAACAAAGCGACGAACTCGCTGGAAATAGCAGTAAAAACGCGTATCAAGCTGTTCTGGCGACCAGCAAATATCCGCCTTATTCCCGAAGATGCTGCGCCGAAAGTGAAATGGCGCCGGGAAGGGCGAAATCTGATAGCAGAGAATCCCAACCCAATTCATATCAGTGTGATGGATGTCATCGTTGATGGCCATGATGTGCCCCTCAATATGATCCGTCCTTTTGAAACGCTCACGTTACCTTTACCTGCTAATTCTGCGGGAGGCCAAATGACCTGGCGATTTATTAATGATTACGGCGCAGTCAGTGGATTTGCCCCTATATTTCCAGACATCTGTTATCACTTAACCCATTACAAGCCCGCTGCCGCAGATATTCCC
>NZ_JBDYCV010000228.1:0-1738 GCF_040495915.1 Shigella sp. FJ200513
CTGATGGAAATGGAAGCCACGCAAGCACCTTAAAATCACCATCATACACTAAATCAGTAAGTTGGCAGCATTACCATCCATTTCAAAGGGAGGATGATGAGATCGGGAATAAAAACAAATACGACTAATAATGAATATAAAACCAGGACGTAAGGGAAAACGCCTCTGACTGCATCATCGAATTTGAGTTTTGCCACCCCTGAAATAACGTTAAGTACATTACCGATAGGCGGTGTAATTAAGCCGATTGAGCAGTTAATGATAAACATGACACCGAAATAAATCGGATCGATTCCTGCCTCTTTAACTAAAGGCATTAATACCGGGGTAAGAATTAATACCGTCGGCGTTAAATCCATGACCATGCCGACAATCAGGATAGCCACCATAATGACGATAAACAGCAGACGCGGTGAATCGACCAACGGTTGCAGTAAATCAGAAACCATCATCGGCAGTTCAGCAATGGTAATCAGCCAGGCGGAAACTTGTGCCGAGGCCACCAGAAACATAACCACTGAGGTGGTTTTCGCCGCGCCAATGAGTACATGCCAAAGTGTGGCGAAGGTCATTTCACGGTAAATAACTGTGGCGACAAACAGCGCATAGAAAGCAGCAACGGCCCCGGCTTCGGTAGGGGTAAACAGACCGGAGCGAAACCCGCCAATAATGATGACTGGAAGAAACAGCGCCCAGATACCGGAGACAAAAGAGTGCCAGATTTCCTGCATCGTTGCTTTTTGCTGGCGGGGTAAATTAAGGCGACTGGCCTGCCGCCACCAGGTAAGCATCAGCGTTGCGCCCATCATTATGCCAGGGGCAATGCCCGCCATAAACAGCTTACTGATGGATAATCCGCTGGAAACACCGAAGATAATAAACGGAATGGAAGGGGGAATAATTGGCGCGATAATGCCGCCAGAGGCAATCAGCCCCGCCGCCCGGTTGACCGGGTAGTTGGCGCTGCGCATCATCGGCACCAGTAGAGCGGCAACGGCGGCGGTATCCGCAACGGCAGAACCAGAAAGGCTCGCCATAATCATAGCTGCCAGCACGCCGACGTAGCCCAGCCCGCCTGGTTTATGCCCCACCAGTTTCATCGGCAGGTCAACAATGCGTTTTAACAAGCCGCCCGCATTCATGATTTCACCCGCCAGCACAAAGAACGGAATCGCCAGGAGGGAGAAGCTATCGGCTCCGTTCACCAGCGTTTGTGCCATGATCTGGACATCAAACATGTCCAGCCAGAACATTAACGCCGCCCCGCACAACAACAGTGCCCAGGCAATAGGCAAACCGATAGCAATACCACCCAACAGACAGCCCAGAAAAATCAGCACAGCCATGATTAAGCTCCTTGCGGTGGCGACGTTAGAGAATTGCTACGCGTGATGAGTTGATATAAATGACGCAGTTCAAAGAATGCGATAACGAGGCTGGTGGGCAGACAAGCGGCATACATCAGGCCGATGGGCAAACCGAGGATCGGTGAATAATCGCTCCAGTCCTGAATTGTTTTTAGCGTTGCGCCCCAGGCCAGTGCGCCACAAATAAATAAGATTAAGGAATGGGTAACCAGAGCGACTCGTCGTTGCCATGCGGGGGAGAGTTTCTCCACCAGAAAGGTGACCTGAACGTGGGCGTTATCCATAAAAGCCACAATCGGGTAATGACTCCAACTTACTGATAGTGTTTTATGTTCAGATAATGCCCGATGACCTTGTCATGCAGCTCCACC
>NZ_JBDYCV010000229.1:0-1710 GCF_040495915.1 Shigella sp. FJ200513
TACCCCCAAACGAATCGGAAAATCGATACTGGAAAAACTCTAACTCGGTGGCCAGTTTTTGTTGACCACTTCAAACAGCCGTCCCGGTACGGGCAGCGTGGTCAGGGTGTGAATGGCGGTTCAGTTAAAATCTGGACTGGAGTTTGGGTAAAGCAGGCTGGTTGCTGTTACAGCACTGTGGTTGTCACACAATGGCCCACTGACGTAAAAAACAGTCAGTAAGCAGAGATGGAGATTGGGGGATGTGCTGTATCGGTTGCCGGAAGGAATGGTAAAGAATGTGTCATGGTTAAATCTCCGTATGGTTCATACGGAATGACCACGCCGTAAAAAATGCGCAGTGCCGCTGAAGTGGCCGCCGGAACCGACAGCAAAGATTAGCGCCAGCCCGTACTTGTCGTTCAGGGGTTTACACCAGAGCACATATCCCCGGCAGGGGGCTGTCCAGTCGTGGTCGACCCCGGTTACTTTTTTCAGGAAGCCCGCTGCATTTCAGGATGATGCCACATTCTTTCTGTTCCCGTTTGGCCAGGTAGCTGATGGCATAGCGTAAATCATTCACCGCTTTGTGATCTGAATAGTGAATGACGTGGTTAATGTTTACCGGATAATTTTTATTAAACCGGCACCAGTGGTAGTAACCATTACCCTCGGTAACCCGCCTCCAGATATCTCCCATCAATCTGGATACCAGATACGAACTCCTGTGGCTCTGGCCGTTCAGATAGCCCACAAAATGAATGTGAAGCCCTTTACGTTCTGTATATTCCATCACCCAGGCATACCCGACCAGTTTCTCTCCCACCTCGTTAATCAGTTGCAGCATCTCCGCGCACATGGCGTACCTGCAGGCACATCTGTAGCTGAGGGTGTTTTTTCGGTAAGCAAAATCCATTCTGAACGGTAACAGTTTCGAATAGACCCCGAATAATGAATCCAGATGCTGGTTAAAGTGCTCCAGGAGCTGGGGAGCCATTTCGTAAGCGGGATTGGTGTTATAAGTTTGCATGTTTCTTCCTCGTGTTCTGTAACACAGGAAGAAGCGTTGCCGTAATTTTTGAAGAAGATGTTCTCAGGTAGTAGGGTGAACGTGTTTCCTCCGGTAACGACTTCCACGGGTATCAGAACCAGGCAAAGAACAGCATACGTAACAGCCATACAGCGCATATAACGCCTGAAGCTCTGTTAACCAGGCTGCAGCGGAAAGGCCTTTATAACGCGTGTGGGCAATCACTTTTTCCAGTGAACAACAGAGGAACTTACGCAGGTTTTAACTTCCATTACCCTCTCGTTATTTGGTACTGTGATTAACGTCAGAATGGCCTGACATTATCCCGAAAGTCTTTCCACTTCCCTGTTTCTCCGGTAATAAAATATTTTAAATGCTGAAGGTATAAAGCCATAACCAGATATTGCAATTAACGTAGCATTACACATATCAACGTACCAGATAAGTAACAGAGGTACAGGATTGAACAACACGCCGGAAGACTGTTTAATGACATAAGGTATACTCTTTTACGAGTAAGATTATGTATTACCACTAATACTCATCAGGTGAGTTGCAGGAGCAGATTATTAACAGAAATCCTTCAAACACAGTTATCCAGGATATTAACACGGGTGAAGCCATATAGACTGGCCCCCTGAATCTCCAGACAACCAGTATCACTTATTTAAGTGATAGTCTTAATACTAGTTTTTAGACTA
>NZ_JBDYCV010000230.1:0-1594 GCF_040495915.1 Shigella sp. FJ200513
CGCCTTATGCCACGTGAGCTTTTCTGCTTTTCCCTCCACTCCGGTGTTTTCTCTCTCTGCATGGTCGATTCTTATACCGCAACAGGCTGTTTTTTATACTTGCACCGATTCCCGGGCACACTTAGCCTGTGTCAGGCCGGCATATACCTCAGCAGACTGATATCCCGCGCGTTTTTCTTCAGCCCCTCCACATTCAGTCCCGCGATGGCCCGGCGGTATACCATCCGGCCGCCACACAGCACGCATTCGAACGGGTCACGACTCAGGAACTGTTTCACCATTTGTGCATAGCACACTTTCGCCACTGGTTCCGGTTTATCCATCCCCAGAGCACGGTACACCTGCGGCAGCTTCTCTCCACACACCCGGTTGGCAAGGAACCCGAAGTACCTCACCATCTTAAAAAACTTCTCCGGGATGTGCTGTTTCAGCCTCGCGACCAGCTCACGCTGTGTCAGCGTTTCCGTCGCCGTTTCTCCCGTTTTGTGGTCCAGGTAACGGAAGCTCAGGCTCCCCCTCCGTTGTAATGTGCCAGCCGGGAGGCCGCTATCGGCGGCTTCTTCAGATAACGACCCAGGTAGCGCGCCGTATTCCTCCCGCCGGCCGTTTTTTTCGACATGTACACATGCCAGTATTTTCCTCCGGCTTTCAGCACCAGGCTTCTCCTCTGTGATTCCGTCGTGATATGTGACAACGACTCCGGCATCGCCAGCCCCTCTGACCACGCTTTCAGAAGCCGTTGCCGCATATTCCACATCCACCGCGAACGTATCGCGTCTTTCAGGAAGCTCAGCTTTTTCCACTGACCATGCTTATTCAGACCTCCACAGGTTACAGACACATGTACATGCGGATGCCAGTTGAGACGACGGCCATACGTGTGGATGGCGCAGAAGATACCGGGTTCCTGCCCCCGTTTCCGGGCGGCATACAGCAGATTCTCCACCGCCAGACGGCACACGTCATTCAGCAGCCACCGGTTGCTTTCGAACACCGGCCACTGCGTGTCCGGCAGGGTGAAGACCAGGTGTACCCAGTCGCAGTCAGGAAGACGATTCAGCTGTGTCGCTATCCACAGGTCTGTGGCCTTTTTTCCGCAGGACGGGCAGGCACGGCTGCCGCATGAGTTAGTGACGTATCTGACGTGGGGGCACTCAGGTTTATCGCAGATGTATTCCTTCACGCCCAGTATCCGCGTGCCGCAGGCCAGCATTTTTGTGACAGCCTCAACCTCGATATCGCGCAGACCGCCCGCATCCAGGAAGGATGTCCAGCACTGGTTGGCCGTGAACAGACGTTTCAGCGGGCGGGGAGTAAAAGCGGACAACATGAGGACGGATTAACCCCCGGTATCCTGTAGCCGGGTAAGGGCTGCTGTGTCGCCACGGCGCTCCAGGATGGAGGCCGCGACCATCGCAGGTGGTGGGTCCATGGGTTTGAGCATCTTCATCCAGTCCCATTCACGTTGTGAGAGCTTCTCAGCACCAACAGAGAGCAGAACGGTATCTATACTTTTGCGGGTCAACATAAGAGGATGAGTCCTTAATAAAACAGGTCCTCAGAGCATACATATTCTGCGGAGCGTGCGGCAACA
>NZ_JBDYCV010000231.1:0-1587 GCF_040495915.1 Shigella sp. FJ200513
TCTAAAAACTAGTATTAAGACTATCACTTAAATAAGTGATACTGGTTGTCTGGAGATTCAGGGGGCCAGTCTAGATGCCAACACAAAGGCAACTAATAAAGATACAGATAAAGATCTAAAAACAGATCTAACCCATCCCAAACCCTTCCCTTCCGGAAGGGAGTTTCGGGATTTTGTGGCTGGAGTGCTTGAGGGGAGATTATCTGGCGGTACTGCAGCGGAATTTTGTAATTCTGCGGTGGTTGCGTTGCAGGCTGCTGGCCTGGATGTCTGTCGTGAGTATCCGGTGCCAGAGCGTGGTGACGGTTGCGGAGGGCGGATTGATATCGTCGTGACTGACAGGAACGGTGTCCGGTGTGGGATCGAGCTTGACCGAAATTCTCCGCGACAGAAATCACTGCTCAAAATCGGTGCTGTTGAAACCGGGATATGTGTCTTGCGGCGCAGTGATATCGCAAGGCACACCGAGCAGGGAATTCTGGTTATCGGTGGGGCTGTTCGCCAGAAAAAATTTGACCCGTTGTCAGTTGATCTGCCCGACTGGTTGTCAGAAACACTCTGGCATGAGTGGGTCCAGTTCAGGCAGGCATTGCGAAAACCGATTCGAACGGAGCTGGGCGCTAACGGGGCGATACGGGAACTGGAAAAATTCCGTCAGCAGGGTTTTACACCTGAGCAGGTGATTCGACACAGCATCGCCAATGAATACCAGGGTCTGTTCGCGCCGAAAGGTGTTCGGCCTGAGACGTTGCTCCGACAGGTTAACACCGTCTCGTTGCCGGACAGTGCGATCCCGCCAGGCTTCAGGGGGTAACAGACCATGAAAAATATTGCGACAGGAGGCGTTCTGGAGCGTATCCGCAGACTGACCCCACCACATGTAACCGCCCCATTCAGAACGGTTGCGGAGTGGCGCGAGTGGCAACTTGCTGAAGGCCAGAAACGTTGCGAGGAGATCAACCGCCTGAATCGTCAGTTGCGGGTGGAAAAAATCCTGAACCGCTCCGGCATCCAGCCGTTGCACCGGAAGTGTTCGTTTGCGAATTACCGGGCGCAGAACGACGGTCAGCGACATGCACTGAGTCAGGCGAAATCCATAGCTGACGAACTGATGACAGGCTGTACGAATTTTGTGTTCAGCGGTAAGCCCGGCACCGGAAAAAATCATCTTGCAGCCGCGATTGGCAACCGGCTGATGGCGAAGGGGCGTAGCGTGATTATCGTCACCGTGTCCGATGTCATGAGCGTGTTGCATGAGAGCTACGACAACGGCAAATCCGGTGAAAAATTTTTACAGGAGCTTTGTGGTGTTGACCTGCTGGTCCTGGATGAAATTGGCATGCAGCGGGATACGAAAAACGAGCAGGTGGTACTGAACCAGATTGTTGATCGCCGGACGGCATCGTTACGCGGTGTGGGGATGCTGACAAATATTAACCATGCAGCGATGAATACACTTCTCGGCGAGCGGGTGATGGATCGCATGGTCATGAACGGCGGGCGCTGGGTGAATTTTAACTGGGAGAGCTGGCGTCCGAATGTTAGCCATTCGAGGGTTGTTAAGTAGTTTCAGGAGGATTTATGGCG
>NZ_JBDYCV010000232.1:0-1571 GCF_040495915.1 Shigella sp. FJ200513
TTTTCTGCTCATTATTAGCTCCTTCTGATGCCATTCTATTTCAGGAAGGAGTGTCCGTTAAACTCAGGCTACCTCAGAGCGCTTATCCGATTTTTGATCGTATTGAAGAAATGGCATGGGCTCGTCACTACCAGCAGATCGTTCGTGAAGAAAAAGAAACGGAACTGGCGGACGACCTGGAAAAAGGTCTGCCTCAGCACCTGTTTGAATCGCTCTGCATCGACCATTTGCAACGCCACGGTGCCAATAAACAGGCAATCAGCCACGCATTTGATGATGATGTTGAGTTTCAGGAGCGCATGGCAGAACACATCCGGTACATGGCTGAAACCATTGCCCACCACCAGGTTGATATTGATTTGGAGGACTAAAATCTATGGCGCTTTTTCAACGAGCAATAAACACACAGGCCTATCTAAAAGCAGGAATTATGGGGTTTGCTGGCGACGGCAAAACCTACACAGCAAGCGAACTGGCTATTGGTCTGGTAATGCTTATGCGGCAACGGGGAATTGAAGCTGGTAACCGCCCGGTAATGTTTCTGGACACAGAAACAGGCTCTGACTGGGTTAAACCCCGCTTTGATGCGGAAAATATCGAATTATTTACGGCAAAAACCCGCTCGTTTGTTGATCTGCTTGAAGCCATTAATGAAGCGGAAAGCAGCGGTTCCGTAATGATCATCGACTCCATCAGTCACTTCTGGACCGGATTATGCGACGAGTATGCCAGACGCCGAAACCGTAAACGAGGACTGGAATTTTCAGACTGGGCGTGGCTCAAACAGGAGTGGCGACGCTTTACCGATCGATTTGTTAACAGTCAGGCGCACATTATTATGTGCGGGCGTGCAGGATATGAGTATGACTTTTTCGAAGGTGATGATGGCAAACGCCAGTTGGCAAAAACCGGTATAAAAATGAAAGCAGAAACAGAAACCGGTTATGAACCCTCCATCCGGATCCAGATGGAGAAGCAAATGAACATAGAAACCGGTCAGGTGTGGCGCACCGCCAGAATACTAAAAGATCGCTCCACCCGTATTGATGGACAGGTATTTTCAAACCCAACATTTAAAAACTTTCTTCCTCATATCGAGTCTCTTAACCTGGGAGGTGAACACCCCGGCATCGATACCTCACGGGATAACAGTGAATTATTTGCCAACGACGGTACACCGACATGGCTAAAAGAAAAGCGTGCAAAAGAAATCGCACTTGATGAAATTATCGAGTTGCTCAACAAGCACCATGGGGGCACCAGTAACGACGCCAAACGCGCAAAAGCTGATTTGCTGGAAAAAACATTCACCTCCCGCTCATGGGAAAGAATCAAAGGTATGGACTGGCCGACAATCAAAGCTGGTCGTAATGCACTATGGATTGAACTGGAAGGCGTTGAATATGCATTCCCGGATCCACAAACACAAAACGAAACGCAACAAGCAGGATACGATGAGAATATTCCGGTGTAAAACCAAGTGCATTTTGGGAATGAACCGCCCCGGGAATCCTGGAGACTAAACTTCCTGAGAAAGAGGTAAACAGGATGACTAAAAATACTCGTTTTTC
>NZ_JBDYCV010000233.1:0-1418 GCF_040495915.1 Shigella sp. FJ200513
GGCATTTCCGCAGCAATGATGCGGTCGCGGGCATCTTCAAATGCCTGTGTCAGCGGTCCGGACAGCGGGATTTTCACTACCTCCACAGGAAGACGATTTTTTCTTAGCCTGCCCTGATGGTCATGCCCTGTTGCAAAACGCGCTTCAGGAAGACACCTCAGAACATGCCAGCGGCCATTCGCCAGTTGCTGAACAAATGCCCCCCGGAAAAAGTATTTTCCCACTCTCAGTCCTTCACCAGCACGCCGCCGTGTTGTGTTCAGTTTGATGGCGGGCGGATTGCCCCGGTTAACGCGGATCCTGGCCGTCATTTTTCCTGACGGACTGGCTTTAAACACCCGGACACGCTGACGTACCAGTTTCAGGGGGATCCCTTTCACCTGGTTATCGCCCGCAACGGTATTCCCGGCAACCTGCCGGGTGGCAACCGAGACCGCTTTCTGTGCCACACGGTTTATCGCCCATGCGCTGGCCTGTGGCACCATACGGGTATCAAGGCTGTTCAGATTGCGGATGGCATTCTCAAGCCCCTTCATAATATCGTCCTGCCCTTACGTTTCCCGGCAGCCCCTCACGCCGCAACCGGATATAACTACATCCGCCATCATCAGGGGTGATACGATCCACACAGAAAGACTCACGACCAATCATCAGCGAATCATTGCGACACAGCCGTAAAATATCTGCTGTTTTCACAAACAGGGATGGTAAAGAGTCTTCAATACGCACACCGCCGGCCACCAGAGAAATATTTTCAGGATCATCAAAAACCCCGGAAATCATGATCCCTTTTAGCCGGCCTGACGTAATGACCGCTCTAATCCCCATATTGCGAATAATGGCCTTGTCTGCGAGATCAAGTGCAACATCAAACAGATTATCGAAATCAGCCACGCTGCCTCCCGTTATTGCATTCTGGCCAGGCCACGTTCTGTCATTCCGGCTGCCACACCGGCAAAGACACGGAACGCCATTCCCGGCGGCACAAATGCCAGAGGTTCATCCCGCGTGGCATGAAGTGCATCGGTATGCAGCGTCACCAGTGCCACGACTGTAACCAGATCATCCATATTCTGAATCACGGTCTCCGGCTGCGCTGATATCACCTCATTTTCATGTCCGGTCAGCGCATTTTCCGGGTGGGCAGACTTATCCCGGATGTCAGTGTCATCCATATTGGCAAGTTCCTCCTCCAGCTCAGCCACACGCTGCGCAATATCTGCTGCGCTTCCCGAGATATCCGGCTCACGTCCCAGCGATGCTGCCAGTTCTCTCAGACGTTTCAGGTTATCGTCTTTCTTTGCCATATCTGTTCCTGTCCGAATAAAAAACGGGAGCCCGCCGTTACTTTATTCGTACCCCTTATAATGGGGTGTTAGCCAGCCAGACCCGGCATGATTACTGCCCCCAGTCGTCCA
>NZ_JBDYCV010000234.1:0-1340 GCF_040495915.1 Shigella sp. FJ200513
CCGTTACTTTATTCGTACCCCTTATAATGGGGTGTTAGCCAGCCAGACCCGGCATGATTACTGCCCCCAGTCGTCCATGATCCGGGGGGTGATGTCACCGGGTCTGGTGGGGCGCTGGTAACCGCTAATAGGGGTCAGGTCAGGCACTTTTGCCGGGACCGTCTGTAACGTGGATGCCGGTACCTGCTCCCCGTGGTTATCTGGTTAACCCATATACAAGGGAGACAGAATGACCGAATCCAGCGATTACGAATCCGTCCAGGTCTTTATCGGCGTTGATGTCGGTAAAGATACGCATCACGCTGTTGCCATTAATCGTTCAGGTAAACGCCTGTTCGATAAAGCATTACCCAACGACGAAAACAAACTCAGGTCGCTAATATCTGACCTGAAACAACATGGTCAGATACTGCTGGTTGTTGATCAGCCAGCTACCATCGGTGCGTTACCTGTCGCCGTTGCCCGCTCAGAAGGAGTCCTTGTCGGATACCTCCCTGGACTGGCCATGCGCCGCATAGCCGACTTACACGCCGGTGAAGCTAAAACTGATGCTCGTGACGCTGCCATCATTGCCGAAGCTGCCCGTACCCTGCCTCACGCGCTACGCACGCTGAAACTGGCTGACGAGCAAATCGCCGAACTCTCCATGCTCTGCGGCTTCGATGATGATCTTGCCGCACAGACAACGCAGGCCAGCAACCGTATCCGCGGCCTTCTGACCCAGATACATCCGGCACCGGAGCGCGTTCTCGGTCCGAGACTTGAGCACCCGGCGGTACTCGATCTTCTCCAGCGATATCCCTCACCAGAAAAACTCGCTTCGCTGGGTGAGAAGAAGCTGGCAGCCCAGCTCTGCAAACTTGCGCCTCGTCTGGGTAAACGCCTTGCAGCAGACATAGCTCAGGCACTGGCCGAACAAACCGTCGTCGTTCCCGGCACGAATGCCGCTGCCGTAGTACTGCCACGTCTGGCACTCCAGCTCATCACGCTGCGTAAGCAAAGAGACGAGGTGGCGCTTGAGGTAGAACAGCGAGTTCTTGCTCACCCTCTTTACCCGGTCCTGACCAGTATGCCCGGAGTCGGTGTCAGGACCGCAGCCAGACTCCTCACCGAGGTCGCCTGCCGCGCCTTCGCCTCTGCCGCACATCTCGCTGCTTATGCTGGCCTTGCGCCGGTAACTCGGCGATCCGGCTCGTCAATACGCGGTGAGCATCCCTCGCGACGGGGTAATAAAGCTCTCAAACGGGCGTTGTTCCTGTCGGCCTTCGCCGCGCTCAGGGATCCGCTCTCCAGGGCTTACTACACCCGCAAAATGAGTCAGGGAAAACGACACAATCAGG
>NZ_JBDYCV010000235.1:0-1315 GCF_040495915.1 Shigella sp. FJ200513
GATGATTCAGGCTGGCATTTTTTCAGCCAGAGAAACCCGGATAACAGCATAGTGTTCACTGTTAACGGACAGGTAATTCCGTTAAATTACGGAAACTTCGATGCCCGCTATAAATATCGAACAGAGGGGGTACAGGATGTACGGTATGGCCATGAAATGTATTACAGCCCCGGCAGTAACACCGTTTCGTGGAGATTTTGCGCACCTTCGGGACACGGGCTGTCAGGGATGGCGATATCGGATACCGGCCGTAACTCAGCGGATAACGTTGACGGTGTGTATTACCGACCACTGCAAAAACTGATTAATGGCACCTGGTATAACGTAGCGAGTATTTAACAATGTTGCATTTAAAAAATATTACTGCGGGTAATCCGAAAACAGCAGAACAATATCAGATGACAAAACGATATTCGGTCACCTGGCTTTTTTCAGAAGACGGAAAAAACTGGTATGAAGAGCTGAAGAATTTCGCCAGCGACACAATAAAAATAGCTTACACCGGAGATGGTCGCGTGGTGTGGGTCGGTAAGGATGTGACAGGCATCGAGCCACGCAATGCCAGCGTTATCGAAGTTCCGGATATTACCGCTAACCGACGGATTACCGCGCCGGGTTACTGGTTTTACCGCAATGATGAATTTGTCTTTGACTACAGACTCAAAGCGGAAGATGAGCGTGATGCCCTTCTGGCTCAGGTCAGTGCCCGGACAGGGGAATGGGAAGAAGACCTGCTGCTGGGGTTAATCAGCGACGAAGATAAAGAAAAGCTGAAAGCCTGTCGTATTTACGCGAAATCGCTGCAGGCGATGGATTTCAGCACCATCACTGATAAATCCTCATACAACGCCATTGAATGGCCCGCCTCTCCGGAAGGTTCTTCCTGATTTAATTTATCGCGAGAAAAACAATGTCTGTAGTGATATCAGGTGCGCTGACTGATGGCGCAGGTATCCCCATGTCCGGATACCATATTATTCTGAAATCCCGGGTAAACACCCCGGAAGTGGTGATGAACACTGTTGCTGATGTGATGACAGGAAACGATGGTGAATACTGTTTCCATGCGCGGACTGGAAAATATGGTGTGTATCTGAAACAGGACTGGCGCAACGAGTACAACGTTGGCGACATTGCTGTATATGAGGACTCAAAGCCCGGCACGCTGAATGACTTTCTGATTGCTCCTGATGAGGGCGACCTGAAACCGGATGTCGTCAAACGCTTTGAGGAAATGGTGGCGCAGGCGCAGCAGAGCGCCGGGGCCGCAGCCGGAAACGCACAGCAGACGGCGCAGGATGTGGCGGCAGCCGCA
>NZ_JBDYCV010000236.1:0-1315 GCF_040495915.1 Shigella sp. FJ200513
GATGGAAATGGAAGCCACGCAAGCACCTTAAAATCACCATCATACACTAAATCAGTAAGTTGGCAGCATTACCTAATCTTTAGGATTAATCCTTTTTTCGTGAGTAATCTTATCGCCAGTTTGGTCTGGTCAGGAAATAGTTATACATCATGACCCGGACTCCAAATTCAAAAATGAAATTAGGAGAAGAGCATGAGTTCTGCCAAGAAGATCGGGCTATTTGCCTGTACCGGTGTTGTTGCCGGTAATATGATGGGGAGCGGTATTGCATTATTACCTGCGAACCTAGCAAGTATCGGTGGTATTGCTATCTGGGGTTGGATTATCTCTATTATTGGTGCAATGTCGCTGGCGTATGTATATGCCCGACTGGCAACAAAAAACCCGCAACAAGGTGGCCCAATTGCTTATGCCGGAGAAATTTCCCCTGCATTTGGTTTTCAGACAGGTGTTCTTTATTACCATGCTAACTGGATTGGTAACCTGGCGATTGGTATTACCGCTGTATCTTATCTTTCCACCTTCTTCCCAGTATTAAATGATCCTGTTCCGGCGGGTATCGCCTGTATTGCTATCGTCTGGGTATTTACCTTTGTAAATATGCTCGGCGGTACCTGGGTAAGCCGTTTAACCACTATTGGTCTGGTGCTGGTTCTTATTCCTGTGGTGATGACTGCTATTGTTGGCTGGCATTGGTTTGATGCGGCAACTTATGCAGCTAACTGGAATACTGCGGATACCACTGATGGTCATGCGATCATTAAAAGTATTCTGCTCTGCCTGTGGGCCTTCGTGGGTGTTGAATCCGCAGCAGTAAGTACTGGTATGGTTAAAAACCCGAAACGTACCGTTCCGCTGGCAACCATGCTGGGTACTGGTTTAGCAGGTATTGTTTATATCGCTGCGACTCAGGTGCTTTCCGGTATGTATCCGTCTTCTGTAATGGCGGCTTCCGGTGCTCCGTTTGCAATCAGTGCTTCAACTATCCTCGGTAACTGGGCTGCGCCGCTGGTTTCTGCATTCACCGCCTTTGCGTGCCTGACTTCTCTGGGCTCCTGGATGATGTTGGTAGGCCAGGCAGGTGTACGTGCCGCTAACGACGGTAACTTCCCGAAAGTTTATGGTGAAGTCGACAGCAACGGTATTCCGAAAAAAGGTCTGCTGCTGGCTGCAGTGAAAATGACTGCCCTGATGATCCTCATCACTCTGATGAACTCTGCCGGTGGTAAAGCATCTGACCTGTGAGGTGTACTGGCAATAGCGGACACTACCATTTGTTCTTTTTTTAAGCAGCCATCTGATGATATTTTTCCCT
>NZ_JBDYCV010000237.1:0-1296 GCF_040495915.1 Shigella sp. FJ200513
GCTTACCGCTCATGGGCACCTCTCTTTAAGCCATCTTAAATGACTCTGAGGTGTCTGTTAAACCCGTGGCGATTCAGAGTGACGTGCAGGCAGGAGATTCGCTCTATGCAGGGTTGTGAGATGAATTCAAACCGGCTGGCAGCGCCAGTGATATTCGAAGATTCGTCCGGTTGTTACCCAGTATGCATTAAAAACCCAGACATTATGGACAATATAACGGCTTCTACAACAAGGAAGTGCCTGTTTACCATCCGGGTGTAATGACTCACCTTTGTGGGCTTTTGCCCGTCGCGCTCTTAACGTTGAAGACATTCTCTGCCTGCCGATTCAGGACTGCGACAAAAGCCATATCTGGCTACTGGTCAAGGATGACCAGCGTCTGGAGTAGGTGATAAGCCAAATAGATAAGCTGGAATATGTGGTGAAAGTGCAACGTAATCAGTCCAACCCGACGATGTTTAACAAGATTGTGGTGTTTTTTCAGTAAGTCATTCGTCTTCTGAATCAGGTGTAATGATCTTTACAGAACCATTCTGGCAGTGCGTAACATAATCTGCCGGTAACGGACGATCGCTAATCAGAACGTCAAATGCAGAGATCGGTGCGAGGCTGGCAGAGGCCACTTCATCGAACAACGCGTGGCGGGCGAGCAAAATTTTCCGTAGTCCACGGTTCATCACTTTACGCTTAGTGGCAAGATCTTCAGGGTTAAACCAGCTGACGCCAAAGTGATTATGCACACCGCTGGCGGAAATAAATATTTTTCGCGGATTGAGAGAGTCTAATGGCGAAGAGTTACTGGCATCGTAAAAAGCATCACTTCTGGCACGATACGTACCACCACAAAGTATTGCTGTTACATTAGGCTTTTCATTCAACGCAACAAAGACGCGATGTGAGTAACAGATGCCGGTGAAGGTGATTGCATCCGGGATCATGCTTATAACGAGTGGTATCTCCTGGCCATTATCAAAGAAGATCAGATCATTTTCATTAACCATTCCGGCAGCCAGAATTGCAATAGGTAAGTCATCACGATGATTTTTTGGAACGTCATGGATTACTGGCATGGATGGCGCGGGTTTATTCACCATTACAATATAGCCACCCAGTAGGGTCAGTGGCAGAGGTTCATCTTCCTGATGGAGATCGCGACGAATAGTCATTACAGAAACTTCCAGCATTCGCGCTGCGTCTTTCAAATGGATTCTGTCGGTTTTCTTGGTAATGCTGCCAACTTACTGATTTAGTGTATGATGGTGATTTTAAGGTGCTTGCGTGGCTTCCATTTCCATC
>NZ_JBDYCV010000238.1:0-1266 GCF_040495915.1 Shigella sp. FJ200513
CATTGGAGCACCTGTGTTGTTCTGAGGTGAGCATATCACCTCTGTTCAGGTGGCCAAATTCAGTGTGCCACTTCAGGGCTAACCTGATGGATCGCCATGCGGATTTCATTAATCGCTTTGATGCGATCATCTTCCGGCAAGCTGGCGAGAAATTGCGTTAAATCCTGCGTTAATCGTTGTTGCATAGTATCCCCCATTCCTGACGTTTTCCTTTTATCCGTTCGTTATAACGCTGATAGTTCTTCGCTTTCGTAGGACTAAATGATAATGCCCGACACCAGTAATCGTTATTGAGTAAAACTTTGCATATCCGCCGCCAGGAGGGGATATCTTTCGCGCCAATGTCCCCTTGCTGGGTTTGTGGAACCTCGATGCCTTTTTTCTGATACCAGTGCAAATAAATGGCGATTTTATTGCGGTAATGCTCAGCTGTTTTTTCCGGCATGCTATTGAGCAGCAATAATGCATATTCTTGCCAGTCTAAATGTTCTGGTTTGAGGATTTTCCGATGCCCATAGAAATGATTGTCATGTCCGGCGTAAATGCCGCCACTTTTTACCCCGCTGACTCGTGCGCACATAGCAGCCCAGCGATCCGGTTCGATAACGTGACAGAGCCATAATCCTTGTCGTTGCTCCGGGCCAAAAGGTTCGCAAATTCGCATATGACGCAGAGGAACGCCTGCCTGATACATTAGGTTATACAGTGGGTTGCAGAGATTTTGATGATTTGCATATCAGGTCCAGATATCAGCCACTTTCCAGTCGTAAATGGGGTAAATGTACCAGCTATGACCGCCTGGTGCGGCCGTAGTCCATGGTTTATCGTCGGCAAAACGTTGTTTATTTAAACTGGCGATGGCGACAAAACGGTTGTAGGACTCATCCGCACGGATGCCGATCATCATCGCCGCCGGACGTTTTTGTGAAAACCATTCGGCAAACTCACGTACAAATTGTTCGAAGGTCATGCCTGGCTGGTAAAAGCAGAAAAAGTCAGGAGCGGTTATCGCATCTTGCGGGGGCTGACGCACCCATTCGACATCAGGTTCCCAGCACTGCCATTCGGGTTGGTATTGTGAAAGGGAATTTTGCGTCGTAAGCGGGAGCGCAACCCAGTAAAACTCTTCGATGACATCGGTGTACAACTCGCGCAGGGACTGAACATAGTTAATGGTGCAAGAGAATTGTGAATCGCCACGGGTTTAACAGACACCTCAGAGTCATTTAAGATGGCTTAAAGAGAGGTGCCCATGAGCGGTAAGCG
>NZ_JBDYCV010000239.1:0-1227 GCF_040495915.1 Shigella sp. FJ200513
CACGGGAATATCTGCGGCAGCGGGCTTGTAATGGGTTAAGTGATAACAGATGTCTGGAAATATAGGGGCAAATCCATCACCAGTTAACGTACAACCACTTACAAAGACGAAGATCGCCGACTGTTCTATCGCTATACTTTGATTGTTTGCAGCCGTGTTTTTGTTTGCAGTGTTGATATGAACACCACTGACAATTTTATGTGACTGCGTTGAGGCCGGCGTTCTAAAATATATCCCCGTAAATTGTTCAGTGCCATCGGCATCTGCTGCTATCCATGAGTTTGAGAAAGAAAATCCTCCGTTTACATTCTCTATAACCACGCCTGTTGAGCCGCAATAATCTAAATCCAGTTGTTCCATATGCAAATCAAGGCAATCATGAACATAGACGGCATTTTTAAAACCAATGCACATGGTCTCACTGTCTAAAATTATTGCTTCTGACCTAACTGCCTCTGACGACCACGCATACGTTTGAGGCTGAATCCTGATGCCAAAGCTTTCATCAGCAGAATAATTTCCTCTGCTGAAATGGCAGGAGCTGACACTAACACTTACGCACTGGCCTAAAAAGTGAAGACCGACTCTACAGGTTCCAGCCTGACATGCTATAAATTTTGAGTGCCAGAGCCCTTGCATTAAATAATGCGGTTTCAACTTCATTCACCATTACATTATCAAATACCCAGCCATAAACCTGTCTGATGACAGAGTCTTCTGCTGTAATGTTTGTGTCAATACCATTGCAGGTGTTATTACCAGTTACTCGTATATTTCTCAGATAACGGCCGATAGTGTCTGAATCATAAGACAGCCTTAACACAGATCCTGTAAGTCCGCTTTTTGCTCGGAGTTGCGATGCCTTACCAACTCCTCTGATGTTAACACCGCCAGGAATAAGCAAAGTGGATCCAACAATATACCCCACCGCTTGGTTGCTCGCAGGGATAAACAGCTCCCCGCCGGAGGGTAGTGAAGCAACGGCATCTATAGCATTTTGTATTGCCTGGTAATTATCTGTCACACCATCATCAATAACACCAAAATCCAGGATACTTATTGCTTCTTTATTTTTGTCATGCTGAGTTCTTAAAACTGCTTTTGGTAAAGGCTGCTTGACGCCAATCATGGCATCGCCTTTGGTGTTATCCTGAACCGCCCCGGGAATCCTGGAGACTAAACTTCCTGAGAAAGAGGTAAACAGGATGACTAAAAATACTCGTTTTT
>NZ_JBDYCV010000240.1:0-1225 GCF_040495915.1 Shigella sp. FJ200513
TAGTCTAAAAACTAGTATTAAGACTATCACTTAAATAAGTGATACTGGTTGTCTGGAGATTCAGGGGGCCAGTCTAGGGATTTTTAATCCTATCTGAGTGTTTAGCATTGTTGCGCTCCTTTCATGTGCAATGCCATATAAAGCCACTGGCGGAGGGAGCGCGCAGGGGGCAGCCAGTCGCCGCCGCCCCCTGCACCCCCGGGCTCTGGCGAACAAAATCGCCGCTGCGCGGTACCTTCAGCTTATCCCCTTCGGCAACCGGGTCGGGCGCGAGGTAACGTCCTGTAAGACGCGCCCTCAGCCCACATCCATGTGGGCTGCCCCGGCCTTCGGGGAACGCTTCAGCGATTTTGACGCCACCAATACCCGTGCGGTTTGTAATGTCGAAGATAAAACAACCAGGGCAGATAAAATGCCAATGCTAATTAATCACGCTTTTCCAGCAGAGTCCGGTAAATCAGACCACCGATAATGCCGCCGACAATTGGCACCACCCAGAAGAACCACAGTTGTTCTAATGCCCAGCCGCCCTGGAAGATAGCAACCGCGGTGCTGCGCGCCGGGTTAACAGAAGTGTTAGTCACCGGAATACTGATTAAGTGAATCAGGGTTAAGGCCAGACCAATAGCGATCGGCGCAAAACCTGCCGGAGCGAATTTGTCGGTTGCACCGTGGATCACTAACAGGAAGCCCGCACTCAATACCAGTTCAACTACCAGCGCGGAAAGCATGGAATAACCGCCTGGTGAATGCTCGCCATAACCGTTAGAAGCAAAACCGCTGGCTGCCGCGTCAAAACCCGTTTTACCACTGGCAATTAAATACAGCAGCGCCGCTGCAACAATACCGCCGACAACCTGGGCAATTACGTAGCCAACGACTTCTTTTGCCGGAAAACGTCCGCCAGCCCATAAACCAATAGTGACCGCCGGGTTAAAATGACCACCAGAAATATGACCAACAGCGAAGGCCATCGTCAGAACGGTCAAACCAAATGCCAGCGCCACGCCGGCAAAACCAATGCCTAATTCCGGGAAGCCTGCGGCCAGTACAGCACTACCACAGCCACCAAAAACAAGCCAGAAAGTACCAAAACATTCAGCTGCTAATTTTCTGAACATATCCACCTCAATTAAAAATTGACCCTGTGAAAAATAGGTAATGACTCCAACTTACTGATAGTGTTTTATGTTCAGATAATGCCCGATGACCTTGTCATGCAGCT
>NZ_JBDYCV010000241.1:0-1176 GCF_040495915.1 Shigella sp. FJ200513
AAATGGAAGCCACGCAAGCACCTTAAAATCACCATCATACACTAAATCAGTAAGTTGGCAGCATTACCCAACAAAGGAACATACGAAAGTGAACATTAGTATGAAATAGCGCATTATAAATTTCTCATTAAATCTGGATAAATAAATTGACGGCGGCATCGGTAATTTTAGATTCGTTATCATTAAAAACTAATACAGAAAAAATAAATATAATTTTGGTGAATGTTTTGACATGATTAAATCCATTTTCTTTATTTTCTTCTGACATAATACGTTACTCCCTTTAATTATTAACGATATGTTTCGTATTTTTCTTTAAATCTGCATGTAACAGAATGTTAATAAGACATGATTGTTGCGGCAGGATCTGCAATAATTAACAATTATCCACTTCACAGAGAATGCTATGCAGTACCCGATTAACGAGATGTTCCAGACCCTGCAAGGTGAGGGTTACTTTACCGGCGTTCCCGCCATTTTTATTCGTTTACAGGGATGCCCGGTTGGCTGTGCCTGGTGCGACACCAAACACACCTGGGAAAAGCTTGAGGATCGGGAAGTCTCCCTTTTCAGCATTCTGGCGAAGACCAAAGAGAGTGATAAGTGGGGGGCGGCGAGCAGTGAAGACTTGCTGGCTGTCATTGGTCGTCAGGGATATACCGCGCGGCATGTGGTGATTACGGGTGGTGAGCCTTGCATTCATGATTTGCTGCCACTGACTGACCTGCTCGAAAAGAACGGTTTTAGCTGCCAGATCGAAACCAGTGGAACTCATGAAGTACGCTGCACACCGAATACCTGGGTTACCGTATCGCCAAAGCTGAACATGCGCGGCGGCTATGAAGTGTTGTCACAGGCACTGGAGCGAGCCAACGAAATCAAGCATCCAGTGGGGCGCGTACGCGATATTGAAGCACTGGATGAACTACTGGCAACGCTGACCGATGATAAACCGCGAGTCATTGCACTGCAGCCGATTAGCCAAAAGGATGATGCCACACGATTGTGCATTGAAACCTGTATTGCGCGTAATTGGCGTTTGTCGATGCAAACACATAAATATTTAAATATTGCCTGATTACACATTTATAAGCGTTATAAGGTAATGACTCCAACTTACTGATAGTGTTTTATGTTCAGATAATGCCCGATGACCTTGTCATGCAGCTCCACCGA
>NZ_JBDYCV010000242.1:0-1139 GCF_040495915.1 Shigella sp. FJ200513
TAAAGGAGAGGCCCTGGAAATACCCCACAGCCCCGAAAAAGAGCCAGTCAGTTGCTTAACTGACTGGCATTACTCCCGGAGGAGCTGTCAGAGAGGCTTAATCCCATTCAGGAGCCAGACCTTCCGGGCTAACCAGGCGGTCGTTGCAATCCAGTGCGGCGATCGCTTTTTTATCTTCGGCATCAAGCTGTAAATTTTGTGCCTTAAGATTACTTTCCAGGTTTTTACGTTTAGTAGAAGAAGGAATTACTGAGTAACCTTCCCCCATAGCCCACGCCAGAATCACTTGTGCCGGAATCGCATTGTGTTTAGCTGCAATACGAGCAATAACCTCATCTTTCAGTGCCTTACCATAAGCCAGCGTCATATAGGAAGTGATATGAATACCGTGCTGTTTAGCCCAGGCAACCACTTTACGGTTTTGCAGATAAGGAGAGAGTTCAATCTGGTTGGTAGCGATGTTTTCAGCGCCAACAGCAGCAATCACTTTTTCCATCAATGGGATCGTGAAGTTGGAAATACCGATCTCACGCGTCAGCCCTTGTTTTTTGGCTTCCAGCAGCGCCTGCATAAACTCTTCAACAGAGACTTCATCGTTTGGTGACGGCCAGTGGATTAGCGTCAGATCAACATAATCGGTACGCAATTTTTGCAGGCTCTCTTTCAGACTCGGGATCAATTTGTCTTTGCTGAGATTTTCAATCCAGATTTTAGTGGTGATGTAGAGTTCATGACGTGGCACGCCACTTTCTGCAATCGCCTGACCTACTGCGGCTTCGTTATCATAGATTTGTGCGGTATCAATTGCGCGATAACCAAGTTCAAGCGCCGTTTTCACAGATGAAATAACAACGTCGTCTTTCAGACGGAAAGTACCTAAACCAAATGCAGGGATAGCCATAATATGCCTCTTTTAATGCTATTTTCGTTAACTGAGGTGATTATGGGCTTCAGACTGTTGCGGGAAAAGAGCGTAAAACGCAGAGGATTTTTGCGATTCTAGCAATAATAGATATCCAGACGCAAAAAAACATCGAGCGTTAACTCGAGGCTTCTTAATAAGTGGCGGAACGGACGGGACTCGAACCCGCGACCCCCTGCGTGACAGGCAGGTATTCTAACCGACTGAACTACCGCTC
>NZ_JBDYCV010000243.1:0-1132 GCF_040495915.1 Shigella sp. FJ200513
TTCTACAATCGTCAGCGTCGTCACTCTCGTCTGGGGAATATCTCCCCGGCAGCCTTCAGGGAAAAATATCATCAGATAGCTGCTTAAAAAAAGAACAAATGGTAGTGTCCGCTATTGCCAGTACACCTCAGCCTTAATTGCATCAGTCAGGCGGAGCAGGGCGGCATTATCCAGAGTTGTCGGTTCTGCCATGCCGCGTATGGCCAACAGCAGATTCTGGACATAGCTGTTTTCCTGATCCATCTCAAGAGCAGTAATGTGTTTGCGTTGTTCACGGGTGGCATGATGCAGGTATTTCAGATCCCCGGCAGCATACGTAAAAATGTGCAGAAGACGCTGTGTGAACCGCAAAGTGGCTACAGAGACTTCGCAATCCTGGCAATCCTCGTGGGCGTCTGCCTGCGCGTTTTCTTCCTGGCCTCCCGCCAGTTCTTTGGTTTCTTGAGCATTATCCTGGTGGTGAACGTCGTCTGGCGCTGCTCCCGGTTTTAGTTCCCATGTCATGGAGTCTTTGCTGAGTTGATAGCGTTCACTCCAGGTAAAATCGATCTCACCTTCAGGGGGAAGGTCATTAACGACAGGAAAATTTGTGGCAACAGCTTTAAAATAGTTGCTCAGTTTTTTACCTGACTTAACGAGCAGATAGTCCAGAGTGGTGCTGGTCGATTCAAAATCGTCGCTTGCCCACAGGACGACGTCAGGTTCACCGGATGATTTTTTCGCTTTCCGTAACAGGAAGAGTGGTTTTGTGCTCATTGTTTTTTAACCTCAACTCAGATTAAAATTACTGCGAGTGATGAATAAATGTCCCAGGTTCTTCACTCAGGCCTGCACACTGTGCAGGCTTTCTTTTTTTCAGATTTCACCTTTTAATTTCATTGCAATCAGATTTGCCAGAAATTCGGCTTTTTTTCTGCGGGCAGATTATTTCCGATGTAAACTAGGCACATTTTTGTGGCACCTTCAACAAGAGTTTTAAAGTTTCCTGATAGACCGTCGATATCAACTACAGTGAATGGGGTTTCTTTATTTTCTGTTTTAATTACGTAGCCAATATGAGGTGTACTGGCAATAGCGGACACTACCATTTGTTCTTTTTTTAAGCAGCCATCTGATGATATTTTTCCCTGAA
>NZ_JBDYCV010000244.1:0-1114 GCF_040495915.1 Shigella sp. FJ200513
TACGGTTTCCTTTACGATTTGGGGTTGCGACTTTACCTCTATTGATAATGCATTCCGGCAGAACGTTCAAATATGAAGTACGATGTTTAACTAACCGAAAAACAAGAACAATACGGTGCAAGCAAGCTATTCACAGTTAACTGAAACAGTATCGTTTTTTTACAGCCAATTTTGTTTGTCCTTTTATAATAAAAAAGTGCTGAAGTTCATTTCATGGAATGAACTTCATAAAAACTCCTACTTATTTCTTTTAACAAAGCCATTTGTCCATCGGCTTTAACTGAATGTCCATCATGTTACCGATAAATAATAACTTTTCATTGTCCCAAAATTCTTTTTATAACACTATTTCCGGTACATATGCTGATTACTTTTCAGCATGGGATAAATGGGAAAAACAAGCGCTCCCCGGTGAAAATCGGAATGAAGCGGTCTCCCTACTTAAAGAATGTCTCATCAATCAGTTCAGTGAGCTTCAACTGAATCGTTTAAATCTGTCCTCGCTACCTGACAACTTACCACCTCAAATCACTGTTCTGGAAATTACTCAGAATGCCCTAATATCATTACCAGAATTGCCAGCATCGCTGGAATACCTTGACGCCTGTGACAATCGCCTGTCAACACTTCCTGAATTACCCGCATCTCTGAAACATCTTGATGTAGATAACAACCAACTAACCATGCTTCCTGAATTGCCTGCATTGCTGGAATATATTAATGCAGATAACAATCAGCTAACCATGCTTCCTGAATTACCTACATCGCTGGAAGTGCTCTCAGTAAGAAATAACCAGCTGACATTTCTCCCTGAGTTACCTGAATCACTGGAAGCGCTCGATGTAAGTACTAATCTTCTGGAAAGCCTACCAGCCGTACCTGTAAGAAATCATCACTCAGAGGAAACCGAGATATTTTTCCGGTGCCGCGAGAATCGCATCACACACATTCCGGAAAATATACTTAGCCTTGATCCGACCTGCACTATCATCCTCGAAGACAATCCTCTGTCCTCACGGATCAGGGAGTCTCTGTCGCAACAAACCGCCCAACCGGACTACCACGGCCCACGGATTTACTTCTCCATGAGTGACGGACAACAGAATACACTCCA
>NZ_JBDYCV010000245.1:0-1103 GCF_040495915.1 Shigella sp. FJ200513
GGTTAAACAGATGACGATCAGGGCGATTAACATCGCCTTTTGCTGCTTCATAGCCTGCTTCTCCTTGCCTTTCGGCATGTAAGAGGCTAACCTACATGTGCAAAGCATGAAATTGGCCTCAGATTAATGTTAAGCGTCTTGCCGGACGCGTAATGTTAACTGGGGCTTTTCTCTATCTGCCTTTTGGTGTTCATGCCTGAAGCAGATAGCCTCAAGCACCCGCAGTCATTCTACTTACCTCGCCAATATGAAATCAATCAGAAAGGTGCCCCATAAAATCACTCCTTCTCTTCTTTACCGTAGTGGAGTTGACCAATTTTGATAAGAGGGCGTCCCTGAGATTTGCGGTGTAGATTGGTATCGCGCAGAGAATACACACAGCCACAATATTCCTGCTGATAGAATTTTTCGCGCTTGCTGATTTCAATCATACGGGACGAGCCGCCCTGCTTGCGCCAGTTATAATCCCAGTACACCATGCCCGGATAATGCGCGACGGCTCGCCGCCCACAGTCGTTAACCTGCTGCATATTTTTCCAGCGTGAAATGCCCAGTGAACTGCTGATCACACTGAAACCATTTTCAGCGGCGTACAGCGCTGTCCGCTCAAAACGCATGTCAAAACACATGGTGCAACGGATCCCTCGTTCGGGCTCCCATTCCATTCCTTTGGCTCGTTCAAACCAGTTGTCTGTGTCGTAATCAGCATCAATAAACGGCACGCCGTGTTGTTCAGCAAAGCGAATATTCTCATCCTTACGAATTAAATACTCTTTCTGAGGATGAATGTTCGGGTTGTAGAAAAAGATGGTGTAGTCGATTTCCGAGGCCTGAAGCGCCTCCATCACCTCACCGGAACATGGAGCACAGCAAGAGTGCAGTAGTAGTTTGTTTGCCCCGTTTGGGAGCTCCAATTTGGGCCGTTTGAAATCAGCAACTGTCATAAATATGTTTATTGAGGTCATAAAAATATCAAAGAGTGTAGCATTAGAACGGGGCTATCGGAAACAGATGTGTGACTGCTCCCCGCCCTTTCGGGCGGTCTCCTGATGATTTGAGGGTGCAGAAATCCCTCCGGTTAAGGATTAAATTTTTAACAGTGC
>NZ_JBDYCV010000246.1:0-1092 GCF_040495915.1 Shigella sp. FJ200513
TAAACTTTATGCTGCCATTTTGTCCGCAGCCATCTGTCTGGCTGTATCCGGTGCGCCTGCATGGGCGTCTGAACATCGGTCCACGCTGAGCGCGGGGTATCTTCATGCCTCGACGAACGCTCCCGGCAGTGATGATCTGAACGGGATTAACGTGAAATACCGTTATGAGTTTACGGACACGCTGGGGCTGGTGACGTCATTCAGCTATGCCAACGCTGAAGATGAGCAAAAAACGCATTACAGTGATACCCGCTGGCATGAGGATTCCGTGCGTAACCGCTGGTTCAGCGTGATGGCGGGGCTGTCTGTGCGCGTGAATGAATGGTTCAGCGCGTATGCGATGGCGGGCGTGGCTTACAGCCGTGTGTCGACCTTCTCCGGGGATTATCTCCGCGTAACTGACAACAAGGGGAAAACGCACGATGTGCTGACCGGGAGTGATGACAACCGCCACAGCAACACGTCTCTGGCGTGGGGGGCTGGCGTGCAGTTTAACCCGACCGAATCCGTGGCCATTGACCTTGCTTATGAAGGTTCCGGCAGTGGCGACTGGCGCACTGACGGTTTCATCGTGGGTGTCGGTTATAAGTTCTGATTAGCCAGGTAACACAGTGTTATGACAGCCCGCTGGTTCAGGCGGGCTTTTTGTGGGGTGAATATGGCAGTAAAGATTTCAGGTGTACTGAAAGATGGGGCGGGTAAACCTGTCGTAAATTGTGCGATTGAACTGCGGGCCAGAAGAACCAGTCCGACCGTTGTGGCACACGTTGTTGCCACTTGCGTGACGGACAATAACGGTGCTTATGTGATTGAGGCTGAGCCGGGGTATTACGAGGTTGCGCTTCACTGTAACGGCTGGCAGCCAACCCGTGTCGGGGATATTGATGTGGCACCGACTGATGCACCGGGGACACTGAACGCGTTTCTGAATGCACCAAAGGATGGTGATTTACGTCCGGAGGTGATGAAGCGCTTTGAGGAAATGGTGGCGCAGGCGCAGCAGAGTGCCGGGGCTGCAGCCGGAAACGCACAGCAGACGGCGCAGGATGTGGCGGCAGCCGCAACGGCCCGTGATGATGCACAACGTTTTGC
>NZ_JBDYCV010000247.1:0-1089 GCF_040495915.1 Shigella sp. FJ200513
GAAAAACGAGTATTTTTAGTCATCCTGTTTACCTCTTTCTCAGGAAGTTTAGTCTCCAGGATTCCCGGGGCGGTTCAACTTTGTGTAATGCAGGTGTCTATTGAAAATAATTCTTTTCGTGGGCATCTGTTGTATAAAATAAAAAATTATCGTAAGTACTCTATCTGCGATGTCTTGTGAAAATTATCCTGTCTGGCAACAATCGCGTCCATCTGTATTAATGGACGCGAACGATGAACTCTCAAACAACACTAGATATCACCGGCTTTCGCACTTATTTGCCAGAATCATTACGTCTCAGATTCGACGAGCAACTATCTGTCCGGGCTATCGCACAGCAGTTAAGACTCAGTTATTCCCCCATTCACAATCTCTTTCAACGAATTAACGCCTCAGGTATTGTCTGACCATGACCCGAGTCCCTTTCATTCGCCCAACCGATACCATACTTTATGCCAACAGAAAGAATGAATGAACCGCGCCTAAAATCAGCGAGGACACATGGCACAAAGTGCGACATGTCTCACATTTAACCCCAGTGGGGGCAACAAGTATAAAACCGTTTTTTGATTAAGTGGTCGAATATGAAAAGGGGAAGGTTTATGTGAAAAATACCTGTGTTTTCTTTGAAAACACACAACAGTATCAGGTTATTTATGTTTATACAGTGCGTTCCAAACTGACCTGAATAATTACGCAAGTTGCAACAATAAAACATTTTTGCCGTAGTGTGAGGTACTCCGGTAAATTGCTTTCCAGGTGCAGACAATGACTAACGAAGAACTACAGGCAATCGCATTATCCATGCTTGAGCGCCAGCGCGAAAAAGTACACCAGCAACGAGAGTCTTTGCTTAACCCATCTCCATTCACCAGGCCAAAACGATTGGAGCTTGAAGCATTCTTGGACAAATACCCACGGCGGCTTAAATCAGGCAAAACCAGACCACCAGGCTGATAGCTCACAGTTTGTTCTCCGATTCAATAAAACGGATAAGAACCATCAGCGCGGTAGTGGATTTGCCCCTATATTTCCAGACATCTGTTATCACTTAACCCATTACAAGCCCGCTGCCGCAGATATTCCCGT
>NZ_JBDYCV010000248.1:0-1059 GCF_040495915.1 Shigella sp. FJ200513
AGGGTATTTCCGTGACAGCAACCGTGTTATCCGGTAGCGCCACATGCTCATCACCTTACGGGCGTAAAAATGAAGATTTTTCCAGGTGTGGCCCGACGTCACACCACCGGCAGTTGTCGATAAATGGATATGCGGATGCCACTGCTGGTCACGCCCCCATGTGTGGATCACCGTGAATATCCCCGGCTCCACATCTGCCTGATGGCAGATTTCCAGTATCACATCCGCTGCAATGCGGCTCATCTCTGCCAGTAACCACCGGTTGTGGAACACCAGGGACCAGTACTGGCAGGGAAGTGTGAACACAATATGCTGCCACGGGCAGTAGGGGACCAGGCTCAGCAGATACTGTATCCACTGTGCGCCAGCCTTCACCCCGCAGTGCGGGCAGGAGCGGCTTTTACACCGGAAGCAGACCTTTTTTGTATGGCAACAGTCCGGTGATGAACAACACCACTGCGTGTAGCCCATCAGTGTGGTCCCGCAGGCCATGATTTTTGTCACTGATTCAATTACCACCGGACGGACTGCCCCTTCCGGTTGTTTCTCCAGCCAGTTAAGCCAGCGGTTTCCCTGCTGAAAAATATCGGCAAAACGGGGGAGCATCAGAAGGGCGGGGCGACTCCGTCCGGCCAGTGAACCGTGCCACACTCCGGGCAGTACATACCGCCGGCGCTGATACCGGCAAGAATGGTCGCAAATTCCCGCTCCGTGCAGCGGGCGATTTCCGGATATCCTTCGTCATCAACACGTACAAACCAGAAGACCAGCTTTTTGTTTCCCGCATCCACAAAGAACGGAATATTCAGGTCTGCGCAGCATTCAACGGCATCGTCAAAACTATCAAAGCGCAGAACTTCTGCGTCTTCTTCGTCAAAAAAATCATCTTCGTGAAGCTTCACGACATAGCGGGGAAGTTTGCTTCTTTGAGAGGCGGGTTTACGTTTACGGGGTTTAGCTGAACGGGCCATATAACCACCTGAAAGACAATGACATTGCCTGTTTTTATAACGGTAATTGCAGACCATGACAAGCCGCAGCCGTCAGGCTGCCTACTCG
>NZ_JBDYCV010000249.1:0-1049 GCF_040495915.1 Shigella sp. FJ200513
CGTATGACAACGCGATGGCGGAGAGCATCAATGGTCTTTACAAAGCGGAGGTAATACACCGTAAGAGCTGGAAAAACTGTGCAGAAGTGGAACTGGCCACACTAACGTGGGTGGACTGGTATAACAATCGACGATTGCCGGAAAGGCTGGGCCACATCCCTCCGGCAGAAGCAGAAAAAGCTTATTATGCTTCCATCGGAAACGATGATCTGTCAGCCTGAGTTCACAGATAAAACACTCTCCAGGAAACCCGGGGCGGTTCAGAAAGTAAATGAAACAGATGCTGAATACCTGGTGCGTAAATTCGATGAGCTTGAAGCTAAATGTGCAGCACAGGAAAACAAAGTAATACCAGTGTCAACTGAACTGCCACCAGCAAATGAAAGTGTTTTGTTATTCGATGCTAACGGAGAAGGCTGGCTAATTGGCTGGCGTTCTCTCTGGTACACCTGGGGACAAAAAGAAACCGGAGAATGGCAGTGGACATTTCAGGTCGGGGACCTTGAAAACGTCAATATCACTCACTGGGCAGTAATGCCAAAAGCACCGGAGGCTGGAGCATAATGACCACTTTTACCGACAAAGAACTGATTAAAGAAATTAAAGAGCGTATCAGCAGCCTTGACGTGCGAGACGATATTGAGCGCCGTGCTTATGAAATCGCACTCCTATCTCTGGAAGTAGAACCAGATGAACGCGAAGCTTATGAATTATTCATGGAAAAGCGTTTTGGTGACTTAGTAGATCGTCGGAGAGCAAAAAACGGCGATAACGAATACATGGCATGGGATATGACTCTCGGTTGGATCGTCTGGCAGCAACGAGCTGGTATCCATTTCTCAACAATGTCACAGCAAGAGGTGAAATAATGGAGCCATACAGCCTCACACTCGATGAGGCCTGTCATTTTCTCAAGATATCCAGACCGACTGCCATTAACTGGATACGCACAGGGCGTCTTCAGGCAACACGCAAAGATCCCACTAAGAATAAATCTCCTTACCTCACAACACGACAAGCCTGCATTGCGGCTCTTCAGTCTCCGCTGC
>NZ_JBDYCV010000250.1:0-987 GCF_040495915.1 Shigella sp. FJ200513
GTAAAGGAGAGGCCCTGGAAATACCCCACAGCCCCGAAAAAGAGCCAGTCAGTTGCTTAACTGACTGGCATTACACCGTTAGTGAGACGTTTAGTGTAGTCATGACAAAAGATCCTGGTGCGGCCTGTACTGAGCAATTCAATATTTTAGGGAGCTTTTTCACTACGGATATTTTGAGTGATTATAGCCATCTGGATATGGGTAATGGACTGCTATTGAAGATATTTCATAAAGATGGAACAGCAACGGAATTTAACCGCTTCTCACAATTTGCTTCTTTTTCATCGTCTAGTGCACCTTCGGTCACCGCACCATTCAGGGCAGAACTTAGTGCGAACCCGGCAGAGACTGTTGTTGAGGGACCGTTTAGTAAAGACGTAATCCTCAAAATCACCTATAACTAGCATCTAATACAAACACTAAAACGGGCCATCAGGCCCGTTATATCAGTGCTCTAACTCCAGCTCTCTTGCCTGCATCATCTGTTGGCAATACCAGGCATAACGTGCGCAAAACCAAGTTCTATGTTCTTCATCCATGTTACCAGTAACAGCCAGAATATCGACCGGGCGACCTTCTGCGTGCATTCTGGCAAAACTACGCGCCAGGAAATCGAAATTATTCAAAGAATTAAGACTATGCTCCATAAGCACATCCTCCGGTTATCGCATACCTTTTAAGGCCATATGCTTTTTCTGATTTCAGTATTCCCCAATCAGTGTAGTGCCTTTAAACATAACGTGCGTAAATATATTGTCCCCGATCACACTTTTTAGTGAAAAATAAAAAACCATATTAAAATACTTTCTCTTCCAGAACTTCTCTAACATGTGTTATTATTAACAAAGACAAATGTAAGCAGGGAAACTATTCCAAGGTAAATATTGCGTCACTAAATGGACATTGGAGTGACGGTAATGCTGCCAACTTACTGATTTAGTGTATGATGGTGATTTTAAGGTGCTTGCGTGGCTTCCATTTCCATCA
>NZ_JBDYCV010000251.1:0-938 GCF_040495915.1 Shigella sp. FJ200513
TCAGGGAAAAATATCATCAGATGACTGCTTAAAAAAAGAACAAATGGTAGTGTCCGCTATTGCCAGTACACCTCAATATGGCAGTGCTATTTTGATTCGACGTTGATCAAGTTTCTGATAATTCCAACGACGGTCGACGGGCACCATCCAGTCAATCAACATACCTACCGCCAGCCCTGTGATGACATCAATAAAATGATGCTGCCATGTCGTCAGCGTCGAAATGGCGATGAGTAAAAACCATCCGCCACAGACTTTACGCCACCTCACAGCCAGATGCTGACGAAAGTGACGCCAAAGTAGCCAGCAGAGAATAATATGCAGCGAAGGAGACTGGTTATAAGGCAGATCAAACAGTTCAAGTTGCGAAAATAGCCATCCTGTCACCCCACTCACTTCAGGACGGATAAAACTAAACTTCAGCGGGTAGAGAAAAAAACCGCAGCAGGCCATTACCGTTGCCAGAATAAGCCGGTGGACAAGTCGGCGTTGTTCGAATGTCGAGCTACAAACGAACAGCGAAAATCCATATAAAAGATCCAGACTCCAGTAAGGAACAATAGTCCAGGGAAGAAAAGGGATCGCCGTTTCCCAACCGAATACCTGACTGGGGATATCATGGCTGTTAAGGTCCTGAACCGCGGTGAACTGATTAAGAGATCCATAGGTGAAGAAGAAAAACGGGGCCAGCAACAATAACCAGCCAGCGCCTTGTAGCAATACGTTCCGACGTTCAGTTATCACGACGCACCGCCATCGAAACCGTAAAAATGCCCCACACATCAATCCGTTGAGTGCATTTATCAAATCCGGCATTACGCACGAGCGAATCCATCTCCCCTTGCGAACGCACGCGCATTATGAGGTGTACTGGCAATAGCGGACACTACCATTTGTTCTTTTTTTAAGCAGTCATCTGATGATATTTTTCCCTGAAG
>NZ_JBDYCV010000252.1:0-877 GCF_040495915.1 Shigella sp. FJ200513
TATTTGTTGCCATTCAAGGTTGATGATGTTCGAGCGTCTTAAGCCTGTTGCCAGTGCAAATTCAACAACAGACTTTAATGGCTCCGGACATTCATCAATCAGCCTTTGTGCTTCATGGGGCTCCAGCCAGCGGATCCGTTTATTCTTTGGTTGAGGCACTTTAATAATTGGTGCCTTATCCAGCATTTTCCATTCACGCTCTGCGGCTCTTAGTAGGGCCTTTATAAATGAAAGATGCGTAGCCTTCGTTGCAACGGACGCTGGTTTTGGCGTGTATTCTGGAACAGGTTTCCCTTTTTTTCTGCATGATTCTGCCCTGAGTTTCCAGTTTTCCTCATGACGCCGGTTCGTCATTTTCTGCATTGCTGAATAAATTTTTGATTCAGTAATGTCTCTTAGTTGTATTCCTGCGAAATGTTGAAGCCAGAATCCGATCCGGCTTTTGTCATCGTCCAGTGATTTTTTATGTGCTTTCTCTTCAAGCCACCTGACACACGCTTCCTCGAACGTTATATCAGGTATTTCACCAAGTTTGCTGACCCGCCATGCTTCAGCCTTTAGCTTGTCATGGAGTTCTGTCGCCTGCCTTTTGTCCTTTGTTCCAAGAGACTGTTTAAATCTTTTACCGTTCGGCAATGTGAAACTGGCGTACCATATTTCACCTCTGCGGAAGAGTGACATTTTCTTTCCTCTGTTATGCCATCACCCGCGCTCACCTGGACAGTATGCAGCGGAGACTGAAGAGCCGCAATGCAGGCTTGTCGTGTTGTGAGGTAAGGAGATTTATTCTTAGTGGGATCTTTGAGGTAGCCTGAGTTTAACGGACACTCCTTCCTGAAATAGAATGGCATCAGAAGGAGCTAATAATGAGCAGAAA
>NZ_JBDYCV010000253.1:0-860 GCF_040495915.1 Shigella sp. FJ200513
TTCTGCTCATTATTAGCTCCTTCTGATGCCATTCTATTTCAGGAAGGAGTGTCCGTTAAACTCAGGCTACCTCAAACATCATCTGGATAATCGGCATGAGCAATAACATGCTTGCCGGTGCGACTGTGTACTTCAAGAATAAAGGGCAAATGCTGACATTTTTCCAGCGCCGTTTTCGCTTGTTTCTGTTGATTATCTGCCAGCGCAATAAACCAGTCGCCGCCATTCATCAACCACAAAGACATCTGCTGGAATGCCAGCGCATCCATCGCCATCTGTTCATGATTGCCTCTTACCGCACGAACCCAATGTTGTTCCAGTAACTGCAGACAACGTAAACTTTGCGGCCCACGATCGATAACGTCTCCCACTGAGATAAGTAAATCTCGCCACGGATCAAAACGACAATGCCATAATTTGCGGCGCAACTGCTCAAGACAACCGTGTATATCGCCAGAAAGCCAGATATGTCGCCATTGATGACCCGCAATTCTCTGATAAACGGGCGCAGGCTGTTTCATCAATATTTTCCTCCCGCGCTAAAGATCACATAATCTTAACAAGAATGTTAAAAAACGCTGGACTCAGACAGTAGAGTGTGTGTTATGGTTGACTATAAAGTCAGCGAAGGAAATGCTTCTGGCTTTTAACAGATAAAAAGAGACCGAACATGATTCCTGTTTTCGTCAACAAACAATAAAACCCTTTAAAATTAATGCGTTGAATAAATTTACGTTCATCTTTTAATCCCTGACACGTACCATTGCATATTAATACATTCAACCGGTAATGACTCCAACTTACTGATAGTGTTTTATGTTCAGATAATGCCCGATGACCTTGTCATGCAGCTCCACCGA
>NZ_JBDYCV010000254.1:0-850 GCF_040495915.1 Shigella sp. FJ200513
TGATGGAAATGGAAGCCACGCAAGCACCTTAAAATCACCATCATACACTAAATCAGTAAGTTGGCAGCATTACCCACCAGTTTCTTGATTAAATAAAATGGAGTTTTACATGAAGGCTTTCAATAAGCTGTTTTCCCTCGTTGTTGCATCTGTTCTGGTTTTCTCTCTTGCTGGCTGCGGTGACAAAGAAGAATCGAAGAAATTCAGCGCCAATCTGAACGGCACTGAAATTGCCATTACCTATGTCTACAAAGGTGACAAGGTGCTTAAGCAATCTTCTGAAACCAAAATTCAATTTGCCTCCATTGGTGCAACCACCAAAGAAGATGCTGCCAAGACACTTGAGCCGTTAAGCGCCAAATACAAAAACATCGCGGGTGTTGAAGAAAAATCAACCTATACCGATACCTACGCGCAGGAAAACGTGACTATCGATATGGAAAAAGTGGATTTTAAAGCCCTGCAGGGTATTTCAGGAATCAACGTTTCTGCTGAAGATGCCAAAAAAGGTATCACTATGGCGCAAATGGAACTGGTGATGAAAGCCGCTGGTTTTAAAGAAGTGAAATAATCTGTCGGCGGCCATGTTTCGCATGGCCGCCATACCCGTCTTAGCTTTTCTTCACATGCTGGCGCGCTGCCAGTCCACGCAGAAAATAACGTAAAAATTGATCGCCGTATTCGCGGAAGTTTTTATGATCCGGTGCGCGCATCATCGCTGTAATTTCCGGCATCGAAACGCGGAACTGCTGTTCGGTGAGGATAGCCAGAATGTCGGTAATGACTCCAACTTACTGATAGTGTTTTATGTTCAGATAATGCCCGATGACCTTGTCATGCAGCTCCACCG
>NZ_JBDYCV010000255.1:0-838 GCF_040495915.1 Shigella sp. FJ200513
TGTTTTTGTCATGTGAGTCACCTCTGACTGAGAGTTTACTCACTTAGCCGCGTGTCCACTATTGCTGGGTAAGATCACATGACAGGCGAAAATCGTGGCCGGGGAAGGCCGCGAAAGACAGAAAGTACCTATGCAGATACTCGTAATGATCTGATCCGCAGTGGCCTTGAACTGCTGACGCAGAATGGTTTTCTTGCGACGGGAGTCGATGCCATTGTTAAAAATGCCAATGTCCCTAAAGGCTCATTTTATTACTACCTTAAGAGTAAAGAGGATTATGCTGTCAACGACGGATGAAAAGTGATCCACTTATATCTCCACCAACGGCCCAATATTGATCCACCGTTTTACTCAGGATTAGCTTCTGCTATAACCCCGGCCTTTCGTTTCTGTCTGAGTCGATAGCTTTCTCCTTTGATTTGAACGATATGTGAGTGGTGTAAGATACGGTCCAGCATCGCTGAGGTCAGTGCTGCATCACCGGCGAACGTTTGATCCCACTGCCCGAACGGCAGATTGGATGTCAGGATCATTGCGCTCTTTTCGTAACGTTTAGCGATGACCTGGAAGAACAGCTTTGCTTCTTCCTGACTGAACGGCAGATAGCCTATTTCATCAATGATGAGCAGGCGGGGGGCCATTACTCCACGCTGAAGCGTCGTTTTATAACGGCCCTGACGTTGTGCCGTAGATAACTGAAGTAACAGATCTGCGTAAGCGTCAACGGAGCACCGTATTGACGCTTATTTATTGGTGAGTACTGAACCGCCCCGGGAATCCTGGAGACTAAACTTCCTGAGAAAGAGGTAAACAGGATGACTAAAAATACTCGTTTTTC
>NZ_JBDYCV010000256.1:0-833 GCF_040495915.1 Shigella sp. FJ200513
AAACGAGTATTTTTAGTCATCCTGTTTACCTCTTTCTCAGGAAGTTTAGTCTCCAGGATTCCCGGGGCGGTTCACGCTTTGCAGGTAAGTCAGTAATGTTTCTTGCTGATCGCGCCAGACGTTCTGCACATCAACATTTTCATTACTGAGCAGTATTTTAACTTTGCTGACCTGCACGCCGTTGTCGATCCAGCGTTTGATCTCGCGGATCCGGTCAATATCGGCATCGTTGAACAGCCGATGACCGCCGTCTGTCCGTTGCGGTTTCAGCAATCCGTAACGCCTCTGCCACGCGCGTAACGTGACAGGGATTAAAGGTAAACCAATTGATTTTGCAAGTTTTTATTTTACCCCGCTTTCTTATGGGGCATGCATGGGACACTTTCAGATAGTCTTCTGTTAAGAAGTTCTATCTGTTCGTGATTGTTGTCTTTCATCCATGCTCCGTAAACATTGAATACCATTTGTGCGTTTGTGTGGCCCATCTGGCTTGCGATAAAACTAGGATTAGCTCCTGCGGCAAGTGACCAGCATGCATAGGTATGCCTGGATTGATACGATTTTCTGTGTCTCAGACCTGCGCGTTTTAAGATACTTGTCCATGACTCCCTGATGGAGTCAACCTTATAGTGCGGTCCGGAAAACTGCCGCTGTTTTATTACCTGAGGACTAAAAACAAAAGTGCATTTATGCACAGTACTTCGGTAATGACTCCAACTTACTGATAGTGTTTTATGTTCAGATAATGCCCGATGGCCTTGTCATGCAGCTCCACCGATTTTGAGAACGACAGTGACTTCCGTCCCAGCCTTGCCAGATGTTGTCTCAGATTC
>NZ_JBDYCV010000257.1:0-768 GCF_040495915.1 Shigella sp. FJ200513
GGTAATGACTCCAACTTATTGATAGTGTTTTATGTTCAGATAATGCCCGATGACTTTGTCATGCAGCTCCACCGATTTTGAGAACGACAGCGACTTCCGTCCCAGCCGTGCCAGGTGCTGCCTCAGATTCAGGTTATGCCGCTCAATTCGCTGCGTATATCGCTTGCTGATTACGTGCAGCTTTCCCTTCAGGCGGGATTCATACAGCGGCCAGCCATCCGTCATCCATATCACCACGTCAAAGGGTGACAGCAGGCTCATAAGACGCCCCAGCGTCGCCATAGTGCGTTCACCGAATACGTGCGCAACAACCGTCTTCCGGAGCCTGTCATACGCGTAAAACAGCCAGCGCTGGCGCGATTTAGCCCCGACGTATCCCCACTGTTCGTCCATTTCCGCGCAGACGATGACGTCACTGCCCGGCTGTATGCGCGAGGTTACCGACTGCGGCCTGAGTTTTTTAAATGGCGGAAAATCGTGTTGAGGCCAACGCCCATAATGCGGGCGGTTGCCCGGCATCCAACGCCATTCATGGCCATATCAATGATTTTCTGGTGCGTACCGGGTTGAGAAGCGGTGTAAGTGAACTGCAGTTGCCATGTTTTACGGCAGTGAGAGCAGAGATAGCGCTGATGTCCGGCGGTGCTTTTGCCGTTACGCACCACCCCGTCAGTAGCTGAACAGGAGGGACAGCTGATAGAAACAGAAGCCACTGGAGCACCTCAAAAACACCATCATACACTAAATCAGTAAGTTGGCAGCATCACC
>NZ_JBDYCV010000258.1:0-722 GCF_040495915.1 Shigella sp. FJ200513
TGTTTTTGTCATGTAAGTCACCTCTGACTGAGAGTTTACTCACTTAGCCGCGTGTCCACTATTGCTGGGTAAGATCATAGCAGCGCTCAGTACTCCGGCGAAATAAAGGGATACGATTACGATACATATACCTTCTATGCCAAAAAAGGTCAGAAAGTGCATGTGAGTATCTCTAATGAAGGCGCTGATACTTATCTCTTCGGGCCAGGAATCGATGATTCTGTTGATTTATCCAGATATTCCCCAGAACTCGATAGTCACGGACAATACTCACTCCCTGCTTCTGGCAAATATGAGCTGCGAGTGCTGCAAACTCGAAACGACGCCCGTAAAAACAAAACTAAAAAATATAACGTCGATATTCAAATTAAGTAAATGTCAACCGACGGGGACTATCCCCGTCATAGACGTTAACGCCCCACTCCTCTCTGTCGCTCAAGAGGTTAATGACGAATAGCAGAGAACATAATGTAAACAAGGCATCACTCACGACACATAAATAACATCTTTGTGGTGGTTTGATTGATTTTTCCACTCCGCTTACCATCTACACCAAAATAACGATCATCACGACATAATTTTTCTTTAACATCGCAAAATACACCGTTAGCGAATGTAAATTCGCTGGGATCGTAGCCTTGTAATGATAGACTGGCCCCCTGAATCTCCAGACAACCAGTATCACTTATTTAAGTGATAGTCTTAATACTAGTTTTTAGACT
>NZ_JBDYCV010000259.1:0-706 GCF_040495915.1 Shigella sp. FJ200513
CCTTCAGGGAAAAATATCATCAGATGGCTGCTTAAAAAAGAACAAATGGTAGTGTCCGCTATTGCCAGTACACCTCAGTAATAATAGCGGCCCAAATTCAGAGCTGAACATTTACCAGTACGGTGGCGGTAACTCTGCACTTGCTCTGCAAACTGATGCCCGTAACTCTGACTTGACTATTACCCAGCATGGCGGTGGTAATGGTGCAGATGTTGGTCAGGGCTCAGATGACAGCTCAATCGATCTGACCCAACGTGGCTTCGGTAACAGCGCCACTCTTGATCAGTGGAACGGCAAAAATTCTGAAATGACTGTTAAACAGTTCGGTGGTGGCAACGGTGCTGCAGTTGACCAGACTGCATCGAACTCCTCCGTCAACGTGACTCAGGTTGGCTTTGGTAACAACGCGACCGCTCATCAGTATTAATACATCATTTGTATTACAGAAACAGGGCGCAAGCCCTGTTTTTTTTCGGGAGAAGAATATGAATGCGTTATTACTCCTTGCGGCACTTTCCAGCCAGATAACCTTTAATACGACCCAGCAAGGGGATATGTACACCATTATTCCTGAAGTTACTCTTACTCAATCTTGTCTGTGCAGAGTACAAATATTGTCCCTGCGCGAAGTGAAGTGGCACACTGAATTTGGCCACCTGAACAGAGGTGATATGCTCACCTCAGAACAACACAGGTGCTCCAATGA
>NZ_JBDYCV010000260.1:0-702 GCF_040495915.1 Shigella sp. FJ200513
CCATGTTCTTTAAGGATATTTTGATATCTTCTCATACGATACTGCCATCCCTGGTCAGAGTGCAGAACAGGATGCTCGTGAGGATTAAGCTTTTTGAATGCCTGATCGAGCATATTCTCAACCATGTTCATCACTGGTCTTTCCGAAAGGCTGTAAGAAATAACTTCGTTGTTGAAGAGATCTATTACTGGAGACAAATACAGCTTGCGCCCATTGACTGCAAATTCAGTAACATCGGTAACCCACTTCTCGTTTGGCCGCGTAGCCTTGAAATCTCTTTGGAGAACATTAGGGGCGGTTTGCCCTACCTCTCCTCTGTAAGAGCGGTATCGCTTGACCTTAATCGCTGCTTTAAGTGAGAGGGTTCCCATCAGGCGCTGAACAGCTTTATGGTTAATCTGTTTCCCTTCTCGATGAAGAGACAGCGTTACCCTACGGTATCCGTATCGGCCTCTATTCTCGTGATAAATCTCACCAATACGCTTTTTAACGTCCGCATACTTGTCAGGCTTGCTGAGAGCCTTTAGATGGTAATAAAACGTACTGCGCGGTATCTCCGCAGCCCTGAGAAGCTCATCAAGAGGATAAAACTGCCTTAGCTCGTTGAGTACTTTCACTTTTTCGTGGGATGAGCTAAGGCTTTCAGCTTTTTTAGATACATAAGCCGCGTTTCAAGAAATCGAACTTGCCTTTCAAGATCCT
>NZ_JBDYCV010000261.1:0-698 GCF_040495915.1 Shigella sp. FJ200513
TTCTGTTGCTGGTGGGCGTGAGGCAGCGGCGCAAGATTTTTTGTGCGCTGCTTCAGTATGCTGGTGGCGGTCTGCTCTCCCGGCACGATGTCGCTTTCACGGTACATTGAGCGGATTTTTTCCGCACGCAACCCCAGCGAACGACGTAATACCGCTTCCGGTAGCGCGTCCGCCACCTGATTGCGGACCGCCCACCAGGATAATTCAGCCAGAGATAATTCACGCTCCTGCGTACCGCTTATTGCGTGACCGATGACGTCAATCATCCATGCTGACAGGTTTTGATGAGCAAGTTGCTCGAGTGATTCGGATGTCTGGTCACGCAGCTGGTTGTCGCAGTGCCAGCACAATACCATTGCGCCGGTACCATAACGGTGAATGACGGTTTCGCTGTGATGATAATCGCCGTGTGGCCACTGGCAGGATTTAATATGGCGCAACAGCCAGTCAGACAATGCGCCAGCACCACCAGCAGCACGAATCACCCGTGCGTTACTGAAAAACGGCAGCAATGTTTTGTCTTCCACTAGCGGCTGGCGAACGGCAGGAACGACCCCGGACGGCAGATTACGCATGCTTTTCGGTTCCGGCTCCACCAGTACCCGGGTATTGTGGAATACCGGCATGGATTCACGACCGGGCTTAAGGACCACCAGCCCGAGTTCCGGAACCAGAACAGGTCGAAGTAATACCCGCAC
>NZ_JBDYCV010000262.1:0-694 GCF_040495915.1 Shigella sp. FJ200513
CCACTTCTGGTTCGGGCCACTGGCGTAAAAATCCTGCTCCAACAGATTTTCTGACACAGGCAGGCCGTGTGCGCGGTAGCTGACCGGGCTGAACTTCCGGGAGGCCTTTGCCCTCAGTCCCTGACGGCGCAGGCTTGCCGCCACGGTTTTTACGTTAAAGGGGTAACCCTGAGCACGCAGTTCATCCGTCAGGCGTGGGGCACCGTAACGCTGTTTTGACCGGGTAAAAGCCGCGAGGACAACGCTGTCGCAGTGTTGGCGGAACTGCTGACGCGTGCTTATCCTTGTCCGCCGCTGACACCACGTATACCAGCCGCTGCGGGCCACCCGGAGCACGCGGCACATTGCTTTGATGCTGAACTCAGCCTGATGTTTTTCAATAAAGACATACTTCATTTCAGGCGCTTCGCGAAGTATGTCGCGGCCTTTTGGAGGATAGCCAGCTCTTCATCCCGTTCTGCCAGCTGGCGTTTGAGACGTGCAATCTCGGTAGACATCTCCAGTTCACGTTCAGAAGACGTCTGCTGATTTTGCTGTTTACTGCGCCAGTTGTAGAGCTGTGATTCATACAGGCTGAGTTCACGGGCTGCGGCAGTAACACCGATGCGTTCAGCAAGCTTCAGGGCTTCACTGCGAAATTCAGGCGAATGCTGTTTACGGGGTTTTTTACTGGTTGATACTGTTTTTGTCATGT
>NZ_JBDYCV010000263.1:0-679 GCF_040495915.1 Shigella sp. FJ200513
GCTTACCGCTCATGGGCACCTCTCTTTAAGCCATCTTAAATGACTCTGAGGTGTCTGTTAAACCCGTGGCGATTCAGGTCTGCATAGCATTATCAACATTCGGATGTGCAACTACAGCTAATGCAACATCATCCCAGCTTGCAATAGTGCTATCAGCAACACCATCTCCGTCAGTATCTACGGTGACAAAGTTAGATTTACCACTATAATCGCTGGCATTACCTGTATTACCGAACCAACCAGTAGTACCTTCATCAGTCCATGAACCAGAGGTTACGGTAGAATCTTTAACAGTGATGGTGTTATTAAACACTTCGCTGCTGTTTACGCCAGTGCTGACAGTGTTGTCGTCAATATCTTCCCACTCATAACCCTGAGTCAACGTAATACCCGCAACGTGAGAGTTATTAGTGATGGACAGATCAACTTCCTGATCCAGAGTAATAGCCGTACCAATGTTGTAAACGTCTACAACATGAGTATCAGCGGCATTATTGTAAGTGCCGTTATATGTGTAGTGTTCGTAGTTGTCGTCGATCGTTGAATTATCAACAGTCAGCGCCAGACGGTCATGGTAGTAATCATCCGCACGATCAGCACAATCAGTGGATTTGCCCCTATATTTCCAGACATCTGTTATCACTTAACCCATTACAAGCCCGCTGCCGCAGATATTCCC
>NZ_JBDYCV010000264.1:0-674 GCF_040495915.1 Shigella sp. FJ200513
GTTACCCCCAAACGAATCGGAAAATCGATACTGGAAAAACTCTAACTCGGTGGCCAGTTTTTGTTGACCACTTCATCTAGGGTCTCTCTATAGGTCTTCTCTATGGTCTCTCTATAGGTCTCTCTAGGGTCTCCTCTAGGCATTACCCCCAGAAGCTAACTCTATGGCCCTCTATGGTCCTCTATGGCCCTGTACGTCATTCTTTAGGATGCCCTGTAGTTTCGTATAGCCTGATGCCTAGAGAGACCCTAGAGAGACCCTAGAGTGGCTCCTAGAGAGACCCTCCCAGTAGCTCCGCACAGCTACATCGTCATCATCATAGTATTCAATCTCAAAGTCATTCTGTTTGCATCCTGTTGTCCTGCTGGTCTCCCTTCGCTTGGGGACTTTGAGTAGGTCAGTGGGGGTGCGACTTCAGGGTGCAAACAAAAAGGAAATCAAGCGATGTCTCAACAACCACAACAACCACAACAAGAAATCAGCATCATTAACCTCGACCAGCTTGTGTCCATGACCTCAGTTGAAATTGCTGAGCTGACAGGCAAGGAGCACCGAAATGTCCTTCGTGATATTCGTAAGATGCTCGAAGAACTTAACGCGGGTAATGCTGCCAACTTACTGATTTAGTGTATGATGGTGATTTTAAGGTGCTTGCGTGGCTTCCATTTCCATCA
>NZ_JBDYCV010000265.1:0-672 GCF_040495915.1 Shigella sp. FJ200513
CTAGCTTCAAGTATGACGGGCTGATACTGGGCCGGCAGGCGCTCCATTGCCCAGTCGGCAGCGACATCCTTCGGCGCGATTTTGCCGGTTACTGCGCTGTACCAAATGCGGGACAACGTAAGCACTACATTTCGCTCATCGCCAGCCCAGTCGGGCGGCGAGTTCCATAGCGTTAAGGTTTCATTTAGCGCCTCAAATAGATCCTGTTCAGGAACCGGATCAAAGAGTTCCTCCGCCGCTGGACCTACCAAGGCAACGCTATGTTCTCTTGCTTTTGTCAGCAAGATAGCCAGATCAATGTCGATCGTGGCTGGCTCGAAGATACCTGCAAGAATGTCATTGCGCTGCCATTCTCCAAATTGCAGTTCGCGCTTAGCTGGATAACGCCACGGAATGATGTCGTCGTGCACAACAATGGTGACTTCTACAGCGCGGAGAATCTCGCTCTCTCCAGGGGAAGCCGAAGTTTCCAAAAGGTCGTTGATCAAAGCTCGCCGCGTTGTTTCATCAAGCCTTACGGTCACCGTAACCAGCAAATCAATATCACTGTGTGGCTTCAGGCCGCCATCCACTGCGGAGCCGTACAAATGTACGGCCAGCAACGTCGGTTCGAGATGGCGCTCGATGACGCCAACTACCTCTGATAGTTGAGTCGATACTTCGGCGATCACC
>NZ_JBDYCV010000266.1:0-639 GCF_040495915.1 Shigella sp. FJ200513
ATGGAAATGGAAGCCACGCAAGCACCTTAAAATCACCATCATACACTAAATCAGTAAGTTGGCAGCATTACCGGTTTGTCGAGTAATAATGAATATGACCTGTTTAAAAATAGAGAAACCTCACTGTGGAAACGCAAAGTACCAGAAAGCGCAGCGCTGGCAATGACGGGAACAGTATATAAATTATTTGGTAATCGCTTACTCAACGCCCGCAATCAGTTAGATAAAAATCTCCTCGAAATGGCTATGCAAATGGTTTATGGCAAAGATATGGTGACAAAGTCCGGGGATATATTGATTGATATACAATTAAATAAGGATGGCAGTCTCCAGAGTAAGCACTACACACTTGATGTAGGTGAAGTTATAAACAGTTATAATATTGACCCTCTTTGTGAATGCTTCAAGTATTAATCAAACTTACTTACATGATAAAAATCCTGGTGACGTTATTAGCCTGTATGGCACTTTAGATAACATTCCCCTTGTAGTTAAGGAATGCACGGGTAAAAATCATCAAATTAATGTTAAAGCCAAATTGCCACAAGAACGAAGTGAAAAAGTTGGTAATGCTGCCAACTTACTGATTTAGTGTATGATGGTGATTTTAAGGTGCTTGCGTGGCTTCCATTTCCATCA
>NZ_JBDYCV010000267.1:0-635 GCF_040495915.1 Shigella sp. FJ200513
CGGTGGAGCTGCATGACAAGGTCATCGGGCATTATCTGAACATAAAACACTATCAGTAAGTTGGAGTCATTACCTACTAACAGGATGCTCTGACTCGCAATTCATCCAGCAGTTTATCATTTCCCATAATGTCACTTACCCTCATCGGTAAAAAAATTGCCTTTCGACCATTACGATACATTATTGATTTTGGGGTTTCAGGGAAGTAATCCATTTCGACTATAACTGACAGGTCATCACGACGTATGACTGCGTATTTGCTACTAAATAGTTTCTTTATTTTTTCCACGATGCCCCCAGGTTTATAAGTACAAACGGTTATATCCACATAGAGACAAAAATATTAATCTGATAAATATTTATTTCACGCCGTATATTTGATTGTTTAATGTGCAAGTACAATGACTTTTATTTTTTGTTGTGTATATAATCAAATATATGGTTATTTTTCACCCTGCGTATTCAGCACGCAACAAAAAACCCGCCGAAGCGGGTTTAGTGCGGGTGCGTTGAGGATGCCTGACACATGAGAGGTGGCGAGGGATTTCTCCCCCGCCTGGTCTCTTACTCCTCAGGTTCGTAAGCTGTGAAGACAGCGACCTCCGTCTGGCCGGTTCGGATTCGTACCTCGCAGA
>NZ_JBDYCV010000268.1:0-634 GCF_040495915.1 Shigella sp. FJ200513
ACCCTCCAGGCCGTGTGATTTCAGGAACGACTGCCACTCATGGCTTGTGTACTGACTGCCCTGATCCGAATGAACCAGCACCTGTTTTTCGGGATTACGCCGCCATACAGCCATCAGCAGTGCGTTCAGGACAATGTCCTTTGTCATCCGGGATTGCATGGACCAGCCGATAATTTTGCGTGAGAACAGATCAACAACAACGGCAAGATACAGCCAGCCTTCGTGGGTCCTGATGTAGGTTATGTCCGTTACCCAACGCTCATCAGGAGCATCCGGATTGAACTGTCGCTGGAGCCTGTTGGGTGACACGATACTGGCCTCGCCTTTACGTGCCCGCGGGCTTCGGTATCCGACCTGAGCCTTTATTCCGACACGTTTCATCAGTCTCCAGACTCTGTTTACTCCGCACTGTTGCCCGCTGTCACGCAGATCCAGATGGATTTTGCGATAACCATAGACGCATCCCGATTCCAGCCAGAACTGTTTAATCTGTCCTGTCAGTCTCAGGTCTGCCTGATGGCGTTGTGAATGCGGCTGCTGAAGCCAGGCGTAAAAACCACTGGGATGAACATCCAGCACCCGACAGAGCAGGCGAACAGGCCAGCAACAGGAGTTGTCACGGATAAAGGCGTAC
>NZ_JBDYCV010000269.1:0-623 GCF_040495915.1 Shigella sp. FJ200513
GTTACCCCCAAACGAATCGGAAAATCGATACTGGAAAAACTCTAACTCGGTGGCCAGTTTTTGTTGACCACTTCACTCATTAGCTGAGGCTGTGAAGGTGCTCTCACCATTTTTAACGCTAACGCTCTTAGAGCACGTTACACGGGCTTTTAACGCTTCATCTGATAACTCACTTGCCGAATAGCTAAAAAGCTCTTTACAGGTCAGCATAGGGCTTCCAAGACTTGTCGTAGTGTTGCCAGTGTTCTTTTTACTGGTAGCACCGCCATCATTCGTGGTAGAAGTCCGTCCAGTGGCTGCTGAAACATCAGTTTGCCCTACAATAGCTTTGAAGTTAATTTCCTGAAAAGTTAGCTGGATTCTCAGTCCGTTTGAAATTCCAACATCTTTAGAGGCTTTAAAGCTTGTAATAATGGAGTCGTCAATCTTAATACCATCTTTACAGATAACTGAAATAATCTGCTTCTGGTCACGCCAGTTTTCAAGAGTGTCGATGAAGTTCTCCACCAGCTTATTATCTCGTGAGATAAGGGTACTACCGGATTCACTAGACTGGCCCCCTGAATCTCCAGACAACCAGTATCACTTATTTAAGTGATAGTCTTAATACTAGTTTTTAGACT
>NZ_JBDYCV010000270.1:0-619 GCF_040495915.1 Shigella sp. FJ200513
CCGCCCTTTCGGGCGGTCTCCTGATGATTTGAGGGTGCAGAAATCCCTCCGGTTAAGGATTAAATTTTTAACAGTGCTAAATTTAATTATTCAGTTCTGGATTTTGTCGCCCTGCGTATCCGCGCTTTCGCGTTACGCTCAATCTGTATCAGCTTTTCTATATTTCTCCGCCTTTCCTGTTCCTCCTGGCGCAATAGCCTTACATCATCTGCCAGTCTGGTTTCTCTTTTTGCCACAGAGAGCATCCAGTCAAACGGCTCCACAACCGCACCGCAGATTTTACAGCGGACCTGACGCTCTTTTTCGTCAACCCGTACAGAGGCGTGATGGCAATATGGTCTTTCCGATGGCTTATAAAGAAAATTAACCTGATTACGAGGGTCATCCTCTTTTATCGGAAATAAAACGATATTGCTTAACTCATCTTCTGGTTTTATTTCCATGCTCCTCTCCTTTGATGCGAATGCCAGCGGTAATTGAAGCCTGATAGCTAATTTCATTCACAGTATCGCCTCCTGAAAATTACCCTGATAGAAAGCCAGTACACGCTGCATAGCTTCGCTCTTCCGGCACTCGCGACAGATTATATTCAGGCGCCTGTCGTAGCGGCGTATTTCTC
>NZ_JBDYCV010000271.1:0-618 GCF_040495915.1 Shigella sp. FJ200513
CGCAGCAGCAGGCGAAAAGGCACAACAGAAGTCCCGGGATAATCTGGGGCTGAAAAGTGCGGCCACGATGGAAGCACAGAGCGACATTTACGACCGGACAAAAGGCCGTCTGGCGATACCCGGCGCATTCGGCTTTGGGTGTGCTTTTCTGCCTGAAGATGTTATCCGTTTTGACACTAAGAGTGATTTCCTGGCCTGGGTAAGGAATGCGCTGCCAGGTGAATATTCCGTTGCTGGCCCCTACGGCATCATCATACCCGACACACGGTTTGAAGGGGTGCTCAGCATCCGGTGGACTGATGCACGCCCTGAGACAACAGAACCGCGGTACAGAGCCAAATCCCTTACTTTTTACGGCATTAACGGCCCCATTTATCACACCCGCTACCGCTACTGGCCCATATCCAGACTGACTGGGTGAAAATAAATATAACCACAGAAGATATTATTTACAGAATCGTGGCGAGCTCTGTCCGCAACAGATGGGGAGACCCTGACATTGGCGGGCTGATTATTGCTGCGTACCAGGGAGAAGCTGACGGTGATAAAGTCATCAGACTTGTCAGGGGGCAGTCATACAGAGGCTCACGACTGGGACCGGTGGGGATTTCAGTGCCC
>NZ_JBDYCV010000272.1:0-615 GCF_040495915.1 Shigella sp. FJ200513
TTCTGCTCATTATTAGCTCCTTCTGATGCCATTCTATTTCAGGAAGGAGTGTCCGTTAAACTCAGGCTACCTCACTTATTCTAAGCAACCGGGTAGCATCATACGGGGCAATTATGGCCGCATTACCATACATGCAACTGTACATAGCTGATTACCTGGCTGACACCATGCATTTGTCAGCAGAGGAGCACGGCGCGTATTTGTTGCTGATGTTCAATTACTGGCAAACAGGAAAGCCAATACCCAAAAACAGGTTGGCAAAAATTGCCCGTCTGACTAACGAGCGATGGGTTGATGTTGAACCATCCTTGCGGGAGTTTTTTTGTGATAACGGCGACGAATGGATGCATCTTCGGATTGAGGAAGATCTGGCATCTGTCAGAGAAAAATTAACCAAAAAATCAGCCGCAGGAAAAGCATCTGTTCAGGCCAGAAGAAGCAGAAAGGAAGCAGATGTTCAAACAAAACAAGAGAGAAATTTAACAGGTGTTCAAACAGATGTTGGAGTGGTGTTCGAACATGATGCTGGATTTGCCCTTATATTTCCAGACATCTGTTATCACTTAACCCATTACAAGCCCGCTGCCGCAGATATTCCCGTGGCGAGCGATAACC
>NZ_JBDYCV010000273.1:0-606 GCF_040495915.1 Shigella sp. FJ200513
GTTTTTCCGGAGTCAGTCCGGTCTGTGGTTTATGCGATGTGATTATGAATGGTGCAGTTGTGAGCCGTTTTCAGGCAATCGCAGGGCCAGTACCTCGTCAGTCAGCTGACGGTAAATCTGCTGTTCAGTCTCACGCATCACCTGTGCACCGGCTTCCCTCTCCGCATCCGCATCACCGCTCAGACCTGATGCTTTCAGCCGGTCAGCCACCCTCTGAGGGTACTCATTCTCCAGCATCTCATATTTCTGCTCTTCTGCCTGCGCCCAGCGGTCAGCTTCCGTACGCTTCAGTACAGCATGCCATGGTCCCCAGAGGGAGAACCAGTCCGTAAATTCATTCTCTTCACGGCTTCTGACCATGGCTTCGGCAGTGCGGAGGTCATTTGCTGTCACTCCCGACACGCCATAGAAACGCATTTCCTTCACGGCAGTGGAGAGCTGAAGTTTCTCTGCGAGCATGGTCTGGAAGGCCAGGTAGACTTCTATCTCATCCACAAAATGGAGAGTTCTGACTTTATCCCGGGCAATATCCTCCAGAATTTCGAGGCGGAACATTTCCCTGCCCAGGGAGAGCAGAGCGCCGGTATCATTATCGAAAAGGCCTTC
>NZ_JBDYCV010000274.1:0-602 GCF_040495915.1 Shigella sp. FJ200513
AGTCGGCAGACCTTCATTGACCTGAATGTTGTCGGTATCGGTGATGCGTACTGGCTCAATGCCAAACTGGAAAGCGTTTTTAGTCATATTCATTATAATTAATCTCCTTGAGTCAAATACTTGAAGTCCCTAACAGGCAGTCAGGGACCGTGTGTTCTCAGATGAGGGACGCTTGCTTACAAGCTGTCCATCCAGTTACCGCCTGACTCAAGGTCAGCGACGATAGCGGCACGTGAGCGACCAGCGGAATGAGTAGCGCTGCGGAGGTTTTCACCATAGGTCCGGCGTTCAGCTTTGACCTGTTCGCGGCGCTGTAGCTCTTTTTGCCATTCGTCTTCGGTCATGAACATTTCGCGGGTACGCTCTTTCTGAGACGCTAGCTCTTTAGCGATACGCTCAGCTTCAGCTCGTTTGTTCATCTGGCGGCGTTGGTAGGCGGTCATCAGGTCATTACTGAAGAAGTTACCAATGGTCACGCCAGCTTCAGCCAGAGCTTCCAGTAACTCCATCGCCTCGCGGCTGGTGGATGAAGTGGTCAACAAAAACTGGCCACCGAGTTAGAGTTTTTCCAGTATCGATTTTCCGATTCGTTTGGGGGTAAC
>NZ_JBDYCV010000275.1:0-601 GCF_040495915.1 Shigella sp. FJ200513
TCATTGGAGCACCTGTGTTGTTCTGAGGTGAGCATATCACCTCTGTTCAGGTGGCCAAATTCAGTGTGCCACTTCATACCGACGCAATCTCAGGCATGACGGATAGTTATTTAATGCGCCTTCACGATGAGCTAAAATCACTGTATGAATGTGGTCTCAAACACCCAACTGCTTGAACAGCGTATCGCCGATTTTTTTACGCTTAGTGATGAGCATAAGAAAGCCAGAGTATTACTTGATACTCTGGCCTGTTCCTGTCCGGCCAGGATTTTTGGCGGGATGGTGCGTGACTTAGGCTTGTATGGCGTCGATGGATTCTCTTCAGACCTTGATATCGTCATCGGTCGCTCCCGTGAGGAACTCTTCCAGACATTGGCTGAACTGCCCGTCAAACAACTGCGTTTTAATAAGTTTGGTGGGATCCGTTTTCGTTATCACGACTTCGAATTTGATATCTGGAACCTCAATGAGACATGGGCATTCCAGGAAAAACTTATATTTTGTGAGGATGAATCAAGTCTGTTAAATGAGGTAGCCTGAGTTTAACGGACACTCCTTCCTGAAATAGAATGGCATCAGAAGGAGCTAATAATGAGCAGAA
>NZ_JBDYCV010000276.1:0-597 GCF_040495915.1 Shigella sp. FJ200513
ATGGAAATGGAAGCCACGCAAGCACCTTAAAATCACCATCATACACTAAATCAGTAAGTTGGCAGCATTACCGAGTTATCGAACCTCGCTTACCAACGCGTTGTCAGTCATCTCCCCCCTCTCTGGTGCATCGTTATATCCGTGATGAGCGATTTTTGATATTAATATCTTTCACCATCCGCTATTTTCACCACTTCAGAAAACAAACTTATTTTTATTAAAATCAATTCTTTTTCTTTGAACATTCAACTGCGATATTTGTAAAAACATTAAACAGGCAACAATAAAATGACATTACCAACAACTATTTATTCATTCCCCGCATATTTACCCCGTTTTTCGTCCACCGACAAACCAGCAAAATTAAAATTTCATCAATACGCACGCGCTACATTACTGTCAAATCGTGGAAGAGATCATAATTGCGATAGCAGACGTACTGTTGAGATCCACAAACTAGATCTCTCTGACTGGCAAGCATTCAATAAGTTAGCAACGAAGTGTAATGCTTACGATGGAGTATGAATCGCCACGGATAATCTAGACACTTCCGAGCCGTTGATAATACTGGTTTTCATATTCTGTCGGTGACATCTG
>NZ_JBDYCV010000277.1:0-590 GCF_040495915.1 Shigella sp. FJ200513
GGCATGGATTCACGACCGGGCTTAAGGACCACCAGCCCGAGTTCCGGAACCAGAACAGGTCGAAGTAATACCCGCACATTACCTCCAGATCCGTTGCTGGAATGTGCAGGACGGACGCGGTGGCCGTTCGGAATAAGGGAGCCTGACGAAGATTATCCAGTGACGATAATCGAGACTGAGGGCTTTCTTAATCTCGTATCCGTGTCTGCGGTAGCGCTGAATCAGCCATTCAGCCTGTTCTTCGGTGCAGGGGTCGTGCTGATACCCGTCAGATTTGAATGCATGAGAACGCCGCCCGTGCCTGCTGGCAGGGGCGGCAGAGTTATCCGAATTGTAAAATTTGGTATCGTGCGCCATCTGTTTTCTCTGCTGGCGCAGCAGGTGCCAGTTGTTCAGGCTGACGGATGGATTGTAAACCAGAACGACCAGAAAAAACAAAACCCGCCGAAGCGGGTTAAGTGCGGGTGCGTTGAGGATGCCTGACACATCAGCGGTGGCGAGGGATTTCTCCCCCGCCGGGTCTCTTACTCCTCAGGTTCGTAAGCTGTGAAGACAGCGACCTCCGTCTGGCCGGTTCGGATTCGTACCTC
>NZ_JBDYCV010000278.1:0-574 GCF_040495915.1 Shigella sp. FJ200513
GAAGGTCGTAGGTTCGACTCCTATTATCGGCACCATTTAAATCAATAAGTTACACATCATTAGTACCTTCCTTATTTCTTGACTGGGACAAATTTGGGACCGATGGGTTCAGAATCAAGTCTATTTGCCGTGCGTGTTCGGTAAGGTGATTAGGTGCGAGGTGAGCATATCGACGAACCATTTCGATAGACTCCCAGCCTCCCATTTCCTGTAACACTGATAACGGGACTCCGGCTTGAACCAGCCAACTTGCCCAGGTGTGTCTCAAGTCGTGAAATCTGAAATCATCAATACCAGCCCGTCTCAGCGCCGCTTTCCAGGCTGTGTTTGCGTCATACCGCATCTTCCTTACTGTTGGCGCTTTCGTTCCGTCTGGTTTGGTACAGCTTTCCTTGTACACAAATACCCAACGGTGATGATTTCCGATTTGTTTTTTCAATACGCGACATGCAGTATCATTCAGCGCAACGCCAATTGCGCGGTTTGATTTACTCTCTTTGAGGTGTACTGGCAATAGCGGACACTACCATTTGTTCTTTTTTAAGCAGCCATCTGATGATATTTTTCCCTGAAG
>NZ_JBDYCV010000279.1:0-546 GCF_040495915.1 Shigella sp. FJ200513
GGTTACCCCCAAACGAATCGGAAAATCGATACTGGAAAAACTCTAACTCGGTGGCCAGTTTTTGTTGACCACTTCATACCTTCGTGAAGCTGTTGAAGGGTGGATTCTTAACGGTGGCGTTAATCAGAAATGCTCCTGATGTGCCAGAACAATTTATCAGCGTGAAGCTCATACGCTTTGCGCTGAGCCTCTATCCAGTCGTGTTTATTGTATACGGACATTATCCCGCCAAGTTCATGACCGAGCATTCGCTCAGTAACATGAGGCTCGACATTCATCTCGGACAGCCGTGTAACAAGCGTTCTTCTGAAATCATGTGTTCGCCAGTAACCTAGATCCATCCCTCCCCTTATTCTATTTACGAATCGGTTGGCTGCAGCGATGCTGATCGGTTTGTTTATGTCTTCTCCAGGGAAAAGAACATCATTGTACATTGTCATGGCCTTTTCGAGAAAAGGCTTAATTTGTTCGTAAGCGCCCCGAGAAGTACGTAGCGTAAGGATTATTTTACAGACGAGAAGTTCCAGGGCAGCAGTTCATGCACTT
>NZ_JBDYCV010000280.1:0-534 GCF_040495915.1 Shigella sp. FJ200513
CGTAGGGGAACCTGCGGTTGGATCACCTCCTTACCTTAAAGAAGCGTTCTTTGTAGTGCTCACACAGATTGTCTGATGAAAATGAGCAGTAAAACCTCTACAGGCTTGTAGCTCAGGTGGTTAGAGCGCACCCCTGATAAGGGTGAGGTCGGTGGTTCAAGTCCACTCAGGCCTACCAAATTTGTACGGCAAATTTGAAGAGGTTTTAACTACATGTTATGGGGCTATAGCTCAGCTGGGAGAGCGCCTGCTTTGCACGCAGGAGGTCTGCGGTTCGATCCCGCATAGCTCCACCATCTCTGTAGTGATTAAATAAAAAATACTTCAGAGTGTACCTGCAAAGGTTCACTGCGAAGTTTTGCTCTTTAAAAATCTGGATCAAGCTGAAAATTGAAACACTGAACAACGAAAGTTGTTCGTGAGTCTCTCAAATTTTCGCAACACGATGATGAGTCGGAAGAAACATCTTCGGGTTGTGAGGTTAAGCGACTAAGCGTACACGGTGGATGCCCTGGCAGTCAGAGGCGATGAAGG
>NZ_JBDYCV010000281.1:0-508 GCF_040495915.1 Shigella sp. FJ200513
GATTCAATAAGTTATGCGCCGATTGCATTCAAGATAAAACGAGTTAAAAATGCTCAATGCTTCGATATCGATAAAACATTCAAGATAGGCGCGCCGTGTATTTTAATTCTTTTAAGACTCTTCAAAAATGTCATCGTAGCCTTTAAAAACGAATTTTAAAGGCACCCTAAAGGCAGGTCAATGAAGTTAACCCGCCTTCGCGTTTACACTCTCTGAGAGAATACTAGCTTCAATCTCTTCCAAAATCTCTCTGACTTGCTCGTCGGGCATATCAACGAGCATCAACGCTGCCAGGCGTTTACGGCCCTCTAGTTGCAGTAGCTCTTGAGTTTCCTTATCTAACAAGCGTAGCACAGTCTCAACACCTTTCCTTGCGAGCATGTTTGTAAGGGCTTCTCGTTCCTCACTGGTAAGAAACGACAACATTTCTGTGGTAATGACTCCAACTTACTGATAGTGTTTTATGTTCAGATAATGCCCGATGACCTTGTCATGCAGCTCCACCGAT
>NZ_JBDYCV010000282.1:0-495 GCF_040495915.1 Shigella sp. FJ200513
GCTTCCATCGGAAACGATGATCTGGCAGCCTGAGTTCACAGATAAAACACTCTCCAGGAAACCCGGGGCGGTTCAGCCTGATGCTTCGCACTGGTCTGGGTGCCAGACAAATTGAAGCATACCGCCAGAACTGTTGGGTGGAAGGCTTCCACTTCAAACGAGTATCTCCTTTAGGGAAGCCAGACAGTAAGCGAGGGATTATCTGGTACAACTATCCGAAGATAAATCAGTTTATCAAAGACTCATGATATGTCTAAATTACCAACAGGTGTCGAGATTCGAGGTAAATACATTCGCATCTGGTTCATGTTTCGAGGAAAACGATGTCGGGAAACATTGAAAGGCTGGGAGATTACTAACAGTAACATTAAAAAGGCCGGGAATTTAAGAGCGTTGATAGTTCATCAAATCAGTTCCGGTGGGTAATGACTCCAACTTACTGATAGTGTTTTATGTTCAGATAATGCCCGATGACCTTGTCATGCAGCTCCACCG
>NZ_JBDYCV010000283.1:0-491 GCF_040495915.1 Shigella sp. FJ200513
CGGTGGAGCTGCATGACAAGGCCATCGGGCATTATCTGAACATAAAACACTATCAGTAAGTTGGAGTCATTACCGAATCCGCTAACTGAATATTCGACGTTTCGGTACCGGGAGTTACCGATGTAGAACCATCTGGCAGATACATTTGTAGAGCAACATTCGTCGCTGCATCGGTGGTAGCCTGGTTGGCAAATGCTGTAGGTTGCACGCCGTCAGCCGTACCACTAAAGGTAAACGTCGCATTTTTAGTTACAGTAACATCACAGCCTTCTAAGGCAATTGGTACATCAGTTTTAACGCCAGAGACTGCTCCATTAGTTTGCAACTTGGTGGCGCTGACATTTGGCAATGTGACTACTGAATCTTTCGTCGCAGCTACCAGGGTACAAGCTGGAGCAATAACTTTACCATTAAGGTAATGACTCCAACTTACTGATAGTGTTTTATGTTCAGATAATGCCCGATGGCCTTGTCATGCAGCTCCACCGATT
>NZ_JBDYCV010000284.1:0-487 GCF_040495915.1 Shigella sp. FJ200513
ACGGGAATATCTGCGGCAGCGGGCTTGTAATGGGTTAAGTGATAACAGATGTCTGGAAATATAGGGGCAAATCCAGTATAAGCCATTATCAAACCCACCCGTAGATAGGCTTTGTAATGGCTACTTCTTCAGAAATGATTCGATGAATTCACGTCGAGGATGACGATAGTTCAGAATATCTTCTGGCATCCTCATAAAGCGGTTGTTGCCGTCTTTGGCAGTAACAAAACAGCTGTGAACTCCGCAGACATCCGTTTTGATCGTGTCGCTATACTCAAAAAGCAACTGAGCCATCTTCTCTTGCCATTCTGGAGGCATAGCCTCCATGAATACTCGCGGCATCACGCAGAACGACGCATGCGTAAGACCAAACCACAGTTGCAGGTCTTTACGATATTCTTCATCCATCGTCTTGAAGTGGCACACTGAATTTGGCCACCTGAACAGAGGTGATATGCTCACCTCAGAACAACACAGGTGCTCCAAT
>NZ_JBDYCV010000285.1:0-484 GCF_040495915.1 Shigella sp. FJ200513
AGCCTTCCCCCGCCAGACACATGCCGGGAACCCGGCGCTCTACCCGCAGGTCAAAATGGTCTGCCAGATGGAACTGACCAGCCATCTGCTGACGGCTGCAGCCTTCGGCACGATGAAGAACAGCGAAAATGAGCTTGCTGAGCAACTTATAGAACAAACCGGCGATAACACTCTGACGTTAATGGATAAAGGTTATTACTCACTGGGACTGTTAAATGGCTGGAGCCTGGCGGGAGAACACCGCCACTGGATGATACCTCTCAGAAAGGGAGCGCAATATGAAGAGCTCAGAAAACTGGGTAAAGGCGATCATCTGGTGAAGCTGAAAACCAGCCCGCAGGCACGAAAAAAGTGGCCGGGACTGGGAAATGAAGTGACAGCCCGCCTGCTGACCGTGACGCGCAAAGGAAAAGTCTGCCATCTGCTGACGTCGATGACGGACGCCATGCGCTTCCCCGGAGGAGAAATGGCGGATCTGTACAGT
>NZ_JBDYCV010000286.1:0-482 GCF_040495915.1 Shigella sp. FJ200513
AAAAACGAGTATTTTTAGTCATCCTGTTTACCTCTTTCTCAGGAAGTTTAGTCTCCAGGATTCCCGGGGCGGTTCATAGAATTTACGTAGCTCACGCTTAACAGAGAAAATACTTATATATCAAAGGCTTGGTTAAAAATGATTAAAATGCGCTAAGTCTTTGAAATCAAAAGAGAATTTAATGATTTACTCTAATCAGCTTCGTTACACTGGCAAAGATGGTGTTTACTTCCATCTACAAGGCCAACCAGATAATTTCTTGTCACTATCAGCAACTGAAAACATGGAATTTGATAGCCCTATGATGGTTACCACTCAAAATATGCAATCAGGGCAGACTGTAACAGATAATGTAATGCGTTCACCTAGAACTATTTCAATCAGTGGTGTGGTTGTGGTTGGTGAATGGATTTGCCCCTATATTTCCAGACATCTGTTATCACTTAACCCATTACAAGCCCGCTGCCGCAGATATTCCCGTG
>NZ_JBDYCV010000287.1:0-479 GCF_040495915.1 Shigella sp. FJ200513
TAAGCGTTGGCTTGCGGCACTTCAGGGTTTTCCATGTAGGAGATTGGACCAATCGGCAGGTCGTTACCGTTTTCATCAGTCCTGTTCTGCAGATAGTACGGATAGTCATCATTTCCGCCGTACATGTATTCGTAGCCTTCGATTTGCTCAGGGAAGAAGGTCGGTTTCTTCTTCGGTGACCGAGCAACAATATCGGCGTTGAACGACATAATCATGTTACGAAGGCGTTGACCGTCTTTCGTCAGCCTTACCACACCCTCGTAGCACTCCTTGTCACCAGCGAATGACCATTCGCCATACACTGGAACGATTGGAATATGCTCTCCGGCTATCTTCTCGCGGTCTTTCAGTATCTGCGTACAGGTGATGATCGACTTATACACACGCCGACGCTTCACCTTGCGCTCTGCTACCTTAATGAATCCACGATTAGCCAGGTCGTCGATGACGTCTTTGATATCCTGCTGGTAATAGCTGAC
>NZ_JBDYCV010000288.1:0-466 GCF_040495915.1 Shigella sp. FJ200513
GCTTAAAGCCATGTTGCGTAAGCAACAGAGTCGGCTTCGACAGTATGCCTGTCAGGTCGCGGGCTATGAGCAGGAAATTGAACGGCTGAAAGCGCAACTCGACAGGTTGCGTCGTATGTTGTTCGGCCAGAGTTCAGAGAAAAAGCGTCATAAGCTTGAAAATCAGATCCGACAGGCAGAAAAACGACTGTCGGAACTGGAAAACCGGCTGAACACAGCCAGAAATCTTCTGGAAGATGCATCGTCAGTCACAGATTCACCTGACACCAGTCCCCCGTCAGAAAACCCGATCGCCAGTAAGCCTGAATCCCCGGGACGAAAATCTTCACGAAAACCGCTGCCGGCAGAACTTCCCCGGGAGACACATCGCCTTCTGCCTGCTGAAACCAGTTGCCCGGCCTGTGGAGGTGTTCTGAAAGAAATGGGGGAAACAATCTCAGAGCAACTGGATATCATTAATACCGCC
>NZ_JBDYCV010000289.1:0-464 GCF_040495915.1 Shigella sp. FJ200513
TCGTCGTTAAGCTTGACGATTTTCCCGTTTTCATCACGGTGATAGAGGCGGAACTCCTCAAAGAATGGCTCACAGGTATTGAATACTTTGAAGCGACCATCGAGCATCATGTCGCGCAATTCAGTGATGCCTGGCTCAACAGCGTTACCGCCATCAGGCCATGTCGCATGCTCCTGCAACATCATAAATCCAGCGTCTGCATACTGCCCTTTGAGCTGCTCACCGCCGCCCTTCTCGTGCTGGTTTCCATCATGAGGCCATGCGGTTGGCACTTTATGCGCCCATGATTTAACGGCTCCCCACGCCTGAACGGCTGTTTTTTCTTTCGCCTTCCACACGCGTGAAACGTAGATTGTGTCTGCCTCCTTATCCCACCAAAGCTGAACTTGCGCCTGTGGGTGATCCCATCCGAAATCCATCCCGCCAATTACGTAGAAGTGATCAGGACACTCGAACGGCTGACA
>NZ_JBDYCV010000290.1:0-455 GCF_040495915.1 Shigella sp. FJ200513
TGACTCAGGAAGCGCTCAGACGGATAGCAGAGTTATACGACATAGAAGCGGAGATACGTGGCAGTCCGGCAGAGGAACGGCTTGCAGTCAGAAAAGCCAGAAGCGTCCAGTTGATGCAGTCGTTGTACGACTGGATACAGTTGCAGAGGAAAACGCTGTCGAAACATGCGGAGATGGCGAAGGCGTTCGACTATATCCTGAATCACTGGAATGCGCTGAACGAGTTCTGTCGTGACGGCCGGGTGGAAATAGACAACAACATCGGTGAAAACGCGTTACGATCGGTGGCGGTTGGAAGAAAAAATTATCTCTTTTTCGGCTCAGACAAGGGAGGAGAAAGTGCGGCGATCATCTACAGTCTGCTGGTCACCTGCAAACAGAACGAAGTGGAGCCGGAGGACTGGTTGCGCGAAGTGATCGAGAAGCTCAATGACTGGCCGTCGAACCAAGTGCAT
>NZ_JBDYCV010000291.1:0-452 GCF_040495915.1 Shigella sp. FJ200513
GGTGGAGCTGCATGACAAGGTCATCGGGCATTATCTGAACATAAAACACTATCAGTAAGTTGGAGTCATTACCGGATTGTTAGTCTTTGCATGAGCAAGCGGACTGACACATTTCTCTTTGTTCTCATTCAGAAAATCTCATCAGTCGGCGTTCAGACCGGTGTTGTGCTTTATGGATACGTTACGCTCCTGATGACGTCATTTGACGTTCAACAGCATCACGGGGCCGCACGACATTTCACGTCAGTTAGTGCTATAGCTCAGGAACAAATTTTCCCAAATTGGGATATGCTCGCAAATTGCTGGTGATGTGGGGAGAATCTGGTTGAGTTCGGTAGAATTGATTTGGAGGCAGAACGCTTAAATCGTGGCGTCCTGAAACGAAAAACGGACCTCCGTGGAGGTCCGTTGATATGAATTTGGTGCCCGGACTCGGAATCGAACCAAGGACA
>NZ_JBDYCV010000292.1:0-445 GCF_040495915.1 Shigella sp. FJ200513
TCAGTTCCATCTGGCAGACCATTTTGACCTGCGGGTAGAGCGCCGGGTTCCCGGCATGTGTCTGGCGGGGGAAGGCTGCATCGTTCTCTGGTGTATCCGGTGTGCGCCAGAACACACCATCGATGGCCAGCAGGGTCAGGCCGCACCAGTGCGGATGCGGCGTGGCGTTATGCCAGAGCTGCGCTGTTTTCGTGAACACGCGGCGGACAGCCTCACTTCCCAGGCGCTGGCGGGCCTGAATAACGGCACTGGGGGCAACGAAGGGGCGATTGCCCGGCAGCATGATGTCCAGGCGATTCACAATCTGGTGAAGAGGTTCTTTACGCTCAAGCGCCATGCCAACAATACACCAGACCATCATTTCGAGGGGAAGACGGCGCTTGCGTAGCGTTACAGTACCTGATTCGGCAAGGCAACGAGAGATGAGTTCGGGGTCGAGGTAATC
>NZ_JBDYCV010000293.1:0-428 GCF_040495915.1 Shigella sp. FJ200513
ATTGGAGCACCTGTGTTGTTCTGAGGTGAGCATATCACCTCTGTTCAGGTGGCCAAATTCAGTGTGCCACTTCAGGGTCCATCCCTCTTCTCCCTGCGCGCTACTTAAGTGAGTCGATTCTATCTGCGAAGGTGCGCGAATCAAATTCACCGGAAATAAACAACAAAAAACCCGCCGAAACGCTGAGAGATCACAGCGATGGGCGGGTTAAGTGCGGGTGCGTTGAGGATGCCTGACACATCAGAGGTGGGCGGGGATGGGATCAGCTCCCCACCCGGTCACTCTTACTTCCTGGATTCGTAGTCTACGAAGACAGCGACCTCCGTCTGGCCGGTTCGGATTCGTACCTCACAGAGGTCTTTCCTCGTTACCAGTGCCGTCACTATGACGGTTAAACAGATGACGATCAGGGCGATTAACATCGCCTT
>NZ_JBDYCV010000294.1:0-422 GCF_040495915.1 Shigella sp. FJ200513
ACCGGAGTGGTATCAGCAAGAGAGGTGTTTACGTTAGCGTAAGCCTTCTCTTCTTTTGTCAGTGACGCGTCATCCAGCGCAATCGGCTTCGGCGTGATTTCGATGTGAGTACCATCGATCACACGGGTGATTGAGAAAGTCGCGTCATCAGTCAGCACATTCTTCGCCATCTGAGACAGGAACTTCACACCAATGAAGCTGATTTTGTCGCCGCGCTTAAATCCGGTGGTGGAGGATACGGTCACCGTTGCAACACGGTTGTCGACGTTCTCTTTGTTACCATCGGTATCAAGGGTGTATGCCTGCGGCTTAAACTTCTGCGCACCAGAAACAGTTACACCAGTCGCGGTTGACTTGGTAACTGCCGGAAGTTTCGGTGAGCGAAGAATTTCATCAAAGCCAGCAATCTGACGCTGAATAGT
>NZ_JBDYCV010000295.1:0-420 GCF_040495915.1 Shigella sp. FJ200513
TGGTAACTTCACGGTAACCAAGATGTCGAGTTAACCACCCTTTAGATTCATAAAGCGAAAATAATGCGGCTCCAACGTACCCACCTAAATGGAAACGGCGTTCACTCCAATCTAAACACGCACAACAGATTTTACGTGAATGTTTGGAAGGAACGTCAATTCCCATTTCATGAAAATATTGAATACCACTTAATGTGATCATTGAACCATTTTCAGTGATCCATTGCTGTTGACAAAGGGAATCATAGATCTTAACGGCAACTTCGCCAGCTAAATGATCATAGCAAGTACGTGCTTTTCGTAAATGCACTGGCGTGGAAACTTTGGCATGTACGCCATGGTTGGTAATGACTCCAACTTATTGATAGTGTTTTATGTTCAGATAATGCCCGATGACTTTGTCATGCAGCTCCACCGATT
>NZ_JBDYCV010000296.1:0-416 GCF_040495915.1 Shigella sp. FJ200513
CTGTTGGCGTCCCATATGACGTGTGAGCAGGCTTCATGGATTGGCAGGCGTCGGATTACCTGATTGTTGCTTGTTGGATCGTTGTCTTCGTACTGCGTGACCAGACGCCATGCACCAACGCCTGACTCTATCTGCTCACGAACGCCAACGTTAACGGCAATCTTTGCCGTGTTATGGCGCATATCAGTACGATACATCCCCATCAATACATCGGCTGCATCAGGATTAGCGCCGTCTTTGGGTCGGAAGAGAACGTCGACAGGGTTCCGGCGCATCTCTGCGACCAGTTTCCTGACCTCCGGGCGAACAACATCGAATTGTCCGCGATATTGCAGGGTAGTGTAGTTTGATAGCCAGTCATCCCATTGCGACACTCGGCTAAAATACAGGTCATTTGTCGCCTCGGTTCTGGCTTC
>NZ_JBDYCV010000297.1:0-410 GCF_040495915.1 Shigella sp. FJ200513
GACGGAAGATCGTTGCCGAAGCGGCGTTCCACCGCTCCCAGCATGACGTCCTGTACTGTTTCACTGTTGAAGCCGCCGGTAGTCACCGCCCAGTGCAGTGCCTCACGATCACAGCAGTCCAGCGCGAACGTGACACGCAGTCTCTCTCCGTTATCACAGCAGAACTCGAACCCGTCAGAGCACCATCGCTGATTGCTTTCTTTCACGGCCACTCTGCCTGTATGTGCCCGTTTCGATGGCGGTACAGCAGGTTTTCGCTCAAGCAACAGCGCATTCTGGCGCATGAGCCGGTAAACACGTTTGGCATTGATCGCAGGCATACCATCAAGTTCTGCCTGTCTGCGAAGCAGCGCCCATACCCGACGATAACCATACGTGGGCAGCTCTCCGATAACATGGTGTATACGGAG
>NZ_JBDYCV010000298.1:0-390 GCF_040495915.1 Shigella sp. FJ200513
GGTAGTTAACCTGCGCGGTTATCCTGTCGATTCCGCTTCGTAGACGGTAATAATTGAGTTCAGCATCTGCTGTAAGTCTTGGGCTTTCTCCATCGCCCATGCTGCTGGCTCCGGTCGTTGACTTTGCACAGGTGGCGGCGACTTGCAGGCGCTTACGCCCAGCAGAAACATCAGCACGGAGACTTTCGATAGTCGCGTTAGCATCAGCAAGCTCCTTTGTATATCTGGCATCGAGTTCTGCTACATCACGTTGACGCTTCTGCATGTCAGCAATTGTGGATGCGGCCTTATCGCGCTGCTCTTTGTAGGCGATGGCGTTATCACGGTAGTGATTAACAGCCCATGACAGGCAAACGATGATGCAGATAACCAGAGCGGAGATAATCGCGG
>NZ_JBDYCV010000299.1:0-360 GCF_040495915.1 Shigella sp. FJ200513
GCCCCGGGGAACGGAAAGACGAAAACGGGTCGTCTGTGGGTATACGTCAGGGATGATCGTAATGCGGGTTCATCCCTGCCGGCAGCCGTCTGGTTCGCGTATTCGGCAGATCGCAAAGGAGAACATCCGCAGCTCCACCTGGCAAAGTATCAGGGCGTACTGCAGGCTGATGCCTATGCAGGTTATAACGTACTGTACGAAACGGGCCGGGTGAAGGAAGCCGGGTGCCTGGCCCACGCCCGCCGAAAAATCCATGACGAGGATGTGCGCCGTCCGACAGAAATGACTCAGGAAGCGCTCAGACGGATAGCAGAGTTATACGACATAGAAGCGGAGATACGTGGCAGTCCGGCAGAGGAA
>NZ_JBDYCV010000300.1:0-354 GCF_040495915.1 Shigella sp. FJ200513
TCCTCTCCCTCTCCCCTCCCCCCCTTCCTCCCCCTCCCCCCCTTCTTCCTCGTGCCCCCCCTTTTTTCTCCCTTTCCTTCTCTTCTTTCTTTCTCCCCCCCCTCCCCCCTTTTTTCCCCCTCTTCTTCCCCTCTCTCCTCCTCCCCTCCCCTCCCTCCTTTTCCCCTTCCCCCTCCTTCCTCCTCTTCCTTCCCCCCCTCCCCCTTCCCTCCTTTTTTCCCCTCCCCCTTTTTTCTCCCTCCCTCCTCTCTTTCCCTTCTCTCTTTCCCTCCTCTTCCCCTTCTTTTTTTTTCCTTCCTTCCTCCCTTTTTTTTCTTCCCTTTCCCTTCCCTCCTCTTCCCCTCCTCCTTCCCT
>NZ_JBDYCV010000301.1:0-353 GCF_040495915.1 Shigella sp. FJ200513
GTAATGCGAAGGTCGTAGGTTCGACTCCTATTATCGGCACCATTTAAATCAATAAGTTACCTCGCATTTAAGTAAACTACGTTCTCCTCTTGTGCCGTATTTGTGCCATTGCGACTTATAATCGCATCGATTTTGCTCGCGTGCTCGGTAAGATGCCCGGCTGAAAGGTGGGCGTATCTTTGAACCATTTCGAGAGTTTCCCATCCTCCCATCTCTTTAAGCGCAAGAAGAGAGACACCGGACTGAACCAGCCAGCTTGCCCAGGTATGCCTCAGGTCATGGAAGCGGAAGTTGCTAATGCCTGCCCGCTTTAACGCTCCCTTCCATGCCTTGTTGCTGTCGGTTCTCATCTT
>NZ_JBDYCV010000302.1:0-344 GCF_040495915.1 Shigella sp. FJ200513
AAACAAAGTGATGAGCGGCTAAAACTGGAGATTAAGGTGGCACATATCCGCACTCGCGAAACATATGGAACCCGGCGGCTCCAGACGGAGCTGGCAGAGAATGGCATCATCGTTGGTCGTGACCGACTGGCACGTCTTCGTAAGGAGCTGAGGCTACGCTGTAAGCAGAAACGCAAGTTCAGAGCGACTACGAACCCGAACCACAATCTGCCAGTTGCGCCAAATCTGCTGAACCAGACGTTCGCTCCTACAGCACCAAATCAGGTCTGGGTGGCGGACCTGACGTATGTTGCCACACAGGAGGGATGGTTGTACCTCGCTGGCATCAAAGATGTTTATACGTG
>NZ_JBDYCV010000303.1:0-344 GCF_040495915.1 Shigella sp. FJ200513
ATCCGACGCCTGCCAATCCATGAAGCCTGCTCACACGTCATATGGGACGCCAACAGCAAGCAGATGGATAAGAGCGACGCTAAGCACTGCACGGTGATTAACGCCTTGTCGCGCAATGGCTGGAAAGAGTTCGCAGAGGATTACGGTATTGACCCGGATACCCTGCCATCTTTCCAGAATCCTAACGATACATGGCTATTCCCGTGGGTGTCGAATGATGTCGTCTACGTCGCTGAGTATTACGAGGTAGAAGAGGAGAAGGAGAAGGTCTTCATCTACCGCGACCCGCTGACAGGTGAGCCGGTCAGCTATTACCAGCAGGATATCAAAGACGTCATCGACGA
>NZ_JBDYCV010000304.1:0-344 GCF_040495915.1 Shigella sp. FJ200513
ATGGAAATGGAAGCCACGCAAGCACCTTAAAATCACCATCATACACTAAATCAGTAAGTTGGCAGCATTACCCATTCAACCAGTTACCATTTTTTTCGAGTTTTTTAGAGAAATTTTCGGGAATATTTCAGGTCAATCCATGCAGACGCAAGCAATTCCTGTATTGAATAATTCCGTAGCAATTATGTAAAATCATCTCCGGCTGATTTTCATTCAAACTCGCGCTATCGAACATCCATCAGCCAGCCGTGGCACGTTCTTGCATACGACGTGCTACGGTTTCCTTTACGATTTGGGGTTGCGACTTTACCTCTATTGATAATGCATTCCGGCAGAACGTTCAA
>NZ_JBDYCV010000305.1:0-342 GCF_040495915.1 Shigella sp. FJ200513
CGTAGGGGAACCTGCGGTTGGATCACCTCCTTACCTTAAAGAAGCGTTCTTTGTAGTGCTCACACAGATTGTCTGATAGAAAGTGAAAAGCAAGGCGTCTTGCGAAGCAGACTGATACGTCCCCTTCGTCTAGAGGCCCAGGACACCGCCCTTTCACGGCGGTAACAGGGGTTCGAATCCCCTAGGGGACGCCACTTGCTGGTTTGTGAGTGAAAGTCACCTGCCTTGATATCTCAAAACTCATCTTCGGGTGATGTTTGAGATATTTGCTCTTTAAAAATCTGGATCAAGCTGAAAATTGAAACACTGAACAACGAAAGTTGTTCGTGAGTCTCTCAAATT
>NZ_JBDYCV010000306.1:0-335 GCF_040495915.1 Shigella sp. FJ200513
TGTCCATCAATATAGATGGGCGCGATTGTTGCCAGACAGGACAATTTTCACAAGACGTCGCTGATGGGGCGCTTACCGTAATGATGGCGACATTATTCACCTCTCGCAGCCTTACGCTTGTCTTCTCTGATTTTGAAGTACAGATTTGTCAGATAAGTCAGGAAGCCCAGAACCAGACTCCCCAGTACACCAATCGCAGCCCACTGTGACGGACTGACCTGATCAAGCCACTGTAAAAACCAGTAGCCAGCACTGCCTGCGGAGGTGCCGTAGGCAATGCCCGTTGAAATTTTGTCCATGGATTTCATAGCCTCACCTCCGCAAATAACGGATGG
>NZ_JBDYCV010000307.1:0-333 GCF_040495915.1 Shigella sp. FJ200513
GCATCACCGCCAAGCCATTCAGCCATCATCATTTCAAGGTCGTTGACGCCGTCTTCCATAGACTGCGGTTCGACATCGGTTAACGTGGCATTTGATGCAACACCGAGCTTACGTAATGCCGCAAGAACTAAATCACCCTTCGTTGTCAGGTTCATCTGCTGCCGCCTTAGGTTTTCGACCAGGCTTTTTACGCTGTTTTTCTTCTGGCTCTGGCTCTGCAACATCCTTCAAAAGGTCATCAGGATGTGAAAACCAGCCAGCATCCAGATATTCCTGAAGCTCTTCGGCTTTCACGATTTCAAAGTCGTAGCCAACGCCTTTCCACTTCTTCAT
>NZ_JBDYCV010000308.1:0-331 GCF_040495915.1 Shigella sp. FJ200513
TTTCTGCTCATTATTAGCTCCTTCTGATGCCATTCTATTTCAGGAAGGAGTGTCCGTTAAACTCAGGCTACCTCAAATGTTCTGAGTGTGGGGCTACTATTGTTCTTGGTGGATATGCCTTAAAACGTTTTGGAATGTACAGATGCCCTAATCGTTCAGCTAACAGGTGTAGTGCAAAGGCTATCAGTCGTAAGCAAACGGATGCAACTATCCTTTACATGCTCGCATTATGCGACCGTTTTGAAACTGAAAATAGTGAACCGCCCCGGGTTTCCTGGAGAGTGTTTTATCTGTGAACTCAGGCTGCCAGATCATCGTTTCCGATGGAAGC
>NZ_JBDYCV010000309.1:0-326 GCF_040495915.1 Shigella sp. FJ200513
AAATACGGGCAATTCTCAATTCTGACGTTTACCCCGCTGATGGGGATGTCTGACGTTGTTACCAAGTTCCTGAAGAACCCCAGCAAGTCGCAGAAAGTGGTCAACATGACCATCTATGACGCTGAGCACTATACCGACGAGCAGAAAGAGCAAATCATCGCATCATATCCCGAGCATGAGAGAGAGGCGCGTGCTCGCGGTATTCCTACGATGGGTAGTGGTCGAATCTTCCAGATACCGGAAGAGACGATTAAGTGTCAGCCGTTCGAGTGTCCTGATCACTTCTACGTAATTGGCGGGATGGATTTCGGATGGGATCACCCACA
>NZ_JBDYCV010000310.1:0-325 GCF_040495915.1 Shigella sp. FJ200513
AATACCGCCTTTAAAGTTATCGAAACCATACGTCCCAAACTGGCCTGTAGCCGGTGTGATGTCATCGTTCAGGCACCACTTCCTCCTAAACCGATCGAACGCGGTTATGCCAGTGCAGGGTTACTTGCACGGATCCTGGTCAGCAAATATATGGAACATATCCCTTTATATCGCCAGTCAGAAATATACGCGCGACAGGGCGTGGAGCTGAGCCGTAATACCATGGTGCGCTGGGTATCAGAAATGGCAGACAAACTCCGTCCTCTGTATATAGCGCTGAATGACTATGTTCTGGAGGCAGGAAAGGTGCACGCAGATGACACTC
>NZ_JBDYCV010000311.1:0-322 GCF_040495915.1 Shigella sp. FJ200513
TACGCTTTCCCGCTACAGAGTCAAGCATTTATTTTTGCTTTCTCTGCCGGAATTCTCAGGAGAACCCCGCTGACCCGGCGGCGTGTTTGCCGTTGTTCCGTGTCAGTGGTGGCGCATTATAGGGAGTTATTCCGGCCTGACAAGCGAAAAATATAAAAACTTTATCGTTCGCTCACTTTTCAGGCAAAACATCTTAAATATAGTCTTTTCCGTCTAACTTATAGACAAAAACGAGCCCCGAAGGGCTAATGCCGATCAGTTAAGGATCAGTTGACCGATCCAGTGGCTGTGTAAGAATCCGGAAACGCTCACTTGTTTCCGG
>NZ_JBDYCV010000312.1:0-313 GCF_040495915.1 Shigella sp. FJ200513
TCATACAGCGGCCAGCCATCCGTCATCCATACCACGACCTCAAAGGCCGACAGCAGGCTCAGAAGACGCTCCAGTGTGGCCAGAGTGCGTTCACCGAAGACGTGCGCCACAACCGTCCTCCGTATCCTGTCATACGCGTAAAACAGCCAGCGCTGACGTGATTTAGCACCGACGTAGCCCCAATGTTCGTCCATTTCAGCGCAGACAATCACATCACTGCCCGGTTGTATGCGCGAGGTTACCGACTGCGGCCTGAGTTTTTTAAGTGACGTAAAACCGTGTTGAGGCCAACGCCCATAATGCGTGCACTGGC
>NZ_JBDYCV010000313.1:0-308 GCF_040495915.1 Shigella sp. FJ200513
GTTACCCCCAAACGAATCGGAAAATCGATACTGGAAAAACTCTAACTCGGTGGCCAGTTTTTGTTGACCACTTCACCTTTCTTTCCGAACCTTGTTGATCACCTTCTGGTTAAGCATCACACGGCTGATGGCGTTGAAGATGGCATTTCAATCTGCTACTTCAAGCCATACTCGCAAGGCCGTGCTCGCTGGCAGGGTGACACAATCCACGGCGTGTGGTTTGACGAAGAGCCACCATACAGCATTTATGGCGAAGGTCTTACCCGTACCAACAAATACGGGCAATTCTCAATTCTGACGTTTACCCC
>NZ_JBDYCV010000314.1:0-304 GCF_040495915.1 Shigella sp. FJ200513
AGTCTAAAAACTAGTATTAAGACTATCACTTAAATAAGTGATACTGGTTGTCTGGAGATTCAGGGGGCCAGTCTATCCGCTTTCAGAATGGAGTGGCTATTGCTTTTAAGAATATTCAGGCCGGAACTGCCAGAAAATTCACGTTATCCAGCGCCAACAACTCCACGAAAAATGCAGCGTTTTATTTGTGGGGTAATCCATCCAGGCCTGTTGTTGCAGAGCTTGGTGATGATTCAGGCTGGCATTTTTTCAGCCAGAGAAACCCGGATAACAGCATAGTGTTCACTGTTAACGGACAGGTAAT
>NZ_JBDYCV010000315.1:0-302 GCF_040495915.1 Shigella sp. FJ200513
TCCAGTCAGAGTCTTTCAGTCTGCGATGATGGGAAATCCCGGAGTGACTGAAAGACGTTTAAGTTATGAATGATCGCTTTTTTTTGCAAAATTGCTGTGCAGAAATACTAACCTTCGGGCAGGCGATCATTCATAAGCACTCTGCTTTTATTCCGATTAACTGTGAGTGGTTTGTTGGATAGAGTGCTTTCCTTATTGTATATATCGTTTCGCCCGCTTTTGCGGTTTTTTCTTTTCAAATCCCTTTCATTTCTCAGTGTAAAACTACGCCATCCGTTATTTGCGGAGGTGAGGCTATGAAA
>NZ_JBDYCV010000316.1:0-299 GCF_040495915.1 Shigella sp. FJ200513
GCTCAGTTGGTAGAGCACGACCTTGCCAAGGTCGGGGTCGCGAGTTCGAGTCTCGTTTCCCGCTCCAAAATTTGAAAAGTGCTGCAAAGCACAGACCACCCAATCGCAGTATTTCGAATTGCGACAAGGCGGCAACTGAACGAATCCTTGGGAACTTACAAAAGTATGTGACTAAGGTGAGTGAAGGCAGCCAAGGCAGTAGCGGTTCGAAAGACGAAGATTAAGCGGGAATAGCTCAGTTGGTAGAGCACGACCTTGCCAAGGTCGGGGTCGCGAGTTCGAGTCTCGTTTCCCGCTCC
>NZ_JBDYCV010000317.1:0-295 GCF_040495915.1 Shigella sp. FJ200513
TCGGTCACGGCGAACTGCCTTTCAAGGTAGTTAGGGATAGCAACATGTTCATGACCACCACGTTTATACCGGTGAGTCGGCTGCTGACAGCTGACCAGCCCCAGCTCTTTCATGAGCCTGCCAGCAAGCCAGCGTCCCATCTGGTAGCCTCTCCGGGTTGCCATTGTGGCGATGCTTCTTGCTCCGGCCGAACCGTGGCTGATGCCATGTAGCTCAAGTACCTGACTGCGTAATACAGCCCGTCTGCCGTCTGGTTTTTCAGGACGGTTTTTCCAGTATCTGTAGCTGCTGCGAT